>WRKH01000208.1 GCA_009778175.1 Turicibacter sp. | reverse complement strand
CCCCCAGCCCCCCGCCACTTTGAAAAGTGGATAAACTTTAACATTTGTTATGGCGATTTTTTAATGGGGGAGTGGGGCTGGTTTTTTAGCGGTGTCTTTGGTTAAAGACGACTTCAAGGTTTATTTTTTTGCAACTACCTCTCAAACGCTCCAAAATTGCGAGCCTTTGTTCGGGAAGTTTTAAATTTTTCAATTTGCGGACAAGCGAGGCATATACTTTGATGAGAATGTTCCCGCAACTTTAAATTTCTCGATTCGCGGGCGGATGCGTGTAACTTGATGAGAAAGTCCCCGCGATGTCAAAATTAATTAGAGGCTTGGTTTATTGTGTTGGCTACTGCTTGGCGGATTGCCTCTGCGGTGTAGGTTGCACCCGCTACCGTGTCTATTCCTGCTGTGTCTTGTGCCGCAATTATGGCATCTGTGAATGACGGTACCACGAAATTAAAGAACATCTCAGTCTCTTGATGGCTTGTTATTGTAATGCTCACTATTCTGTCAGCATCAAATACAACGGAAACTGCGATAGGCCCTAAATATCCCTCTGCCGATGCCGTGAATGTACCAGGAGTAAATCTGCCTGCAGCTGCGGCAGGTGCCTCATCGTCGGCATCATCTTCGTCTGCAGCGGCTGCCTCTTCAGGCTCGTCCGCTGGTTCGTCTTCTTCAGCCTCTTCGGACTCGTCTGCCTCTGGCATTTCTACAGGCGTTGCACCTGCGATCGACTGTCTAGTGGCATCTGCAATAGCTCTTAAAAATGCTATCGAGGACTCAGTAGCTCCTGTTATCATGTCAACTTCTGTGGATTGTGCCGCCATTACAGCATCAGTCATAGGCCCAAATGTCATGAGTGCGAATGATGGAGTTTCGTTGTGGTAGCCTACCACTATGTCGGTTATAGCGGTTTCGGAGAACGTAACGTAAACCAACACATCACCAGCAAAACCGCCGTATCCCGTGCCGAGGAAAGTCCCTGGATTAAGTCCAGCAAGGGCAACGTGTTCCATTGTTACATCGATTTCTTCAATCGTTGGAAGTTCTGGCGGCGGTGGTGGTGGCGGTGGAGCAGGTGCACCTGCTGCGGATTGTTCCATAGCATCTTGCACCGCACCCAAAAACGCAACGGACGTATCGGTTGCACCTGTAAATGTGTCAACCTGATATGTCTGAGCCGCAAGTACAGCACCGATTAAATGTGCAAAAGCTGGGTCGGCAAAGCTAGGTGTTTCGAGGCTATGCACCACTTCAAGACCTGTTATAGCGGTATCTGAAAAGGTAACGGCAACGTGAATGTCGCCATTAAAACCACCCGAACCCACGCCCGTAAATGTACCAGCCATGAAGTTACCAGGTGTGGCAGCTCCGCCCGCAGGTCCCGCTCTCAAATCAGCTAAACTTACGCCAGCCTGTGTCAACGCATCTTCAATCGCCGCAATAAATGCAACAGAAGTGTCCGTTGCACCCGCTACTATATCAACGCCAGTAGACTGGGTTGCGAGGATTGAGGCAGTGATTATCATAAAGGCGGGATCGGCAAACGAAGGTGTTTCCGTTGTCAAAGTAACGATAATGTCGTCAATACGTCCTGTAGAATCCACAACAACGTCAACGCCGATAGGCCCGTTAAATCCGCCTTCGCCCATACCTGCAAAAGTACCAGGTGTTAAGGGCAGCAAACCTGCCGCTACAGGCATCGCAGGAGCTACAAATGGATCTGGTGTCCAAATGCTATCATCCAATGTTCCAAAGGTTGGCAAAATCAGTATAAATGCGACAACCGCCGCCACTACCAACCCCACTAAAACTGAAATTATTTTTACCAAGGTTAAAACCTCCTATTTTTAAGATTCATCTCCAAAGACTGTGGGGTGCTGGTGTTCGGTAATCGATATTAACTCGACACCAGACACCCCGAGGCTTTAGGTCTTTAGTTGTACAAGTACCATTTTTTGACAAATGGGATGTTTTTCCATTTCTTGTGTAGCCAAGGCATGAAATAGTAGTCGAGAGAGAGTACTCTGCCACCGCCGCTGAAAAGGAATGCTAAAGGTGCGAAGAAAAGGTACATGGCGTAGATGGTTATGCCTGTCGTTAGCATTAGACCAACTGCAAAGATTACTGTTGCGATAGAGACGATAGGAGTAAGAAGACCGCCCAAGAATGCGAGTCCCATAAGGAAACAGAACAACATTATTGAAACCTGCCAAAAAATCTGCTGACCATCGGTTGCTATTACGAAATTTTCGATAAACCAACCGACAGGTGTTGTTTGTAGCCAAAAGATACTGTATCCGCCAGGCGACATCGTAGTTGAAAAATAGAACCAATCGCCAAGCCTTATGCTGGCTGGAATGGTAGTGTACGGTATCATAAATACCGGCCTAAATTCATTTGCGGCACTGCGTAAGGCATTGTAGAGAAGGGGTTGACTACCCCAATCAAGTGCAAACCTTACATAGCCCTGATAGATGAAAAAGATACCTAGCCAAATTCGCAACGGAAATAGCATGAAAGTAGCGGAACGGTTAGATAGATGACCGCCCGTTATGCTCCTGCAATCTCGTATGGTGAAAAATTCCGTTCGGATATGTGCAAAGATTTTGTTGTAACCTGCCACACTTAGGTAGAAAAGTATGGCTACAAAGTGCTTTGATAGCATAGCGAAGAACGATGGCAAAACAAAGAATTTGCCAGGCAAGCCAACATGAGCACTTGCATATCTGCCGCCCACACTAACCATAGAGCCATGGAATTCAGGCTTATAGACGTGTGTCGGCTCTTTGCCCTTAATCTGGTCTACAATGTTGGCAGCTATGACGGGCGCACCGTGTTCGCAGTGTTCTACCATTTGAGGTACCGAGCCGTCATGCCCTTCTGGAATGAAGAAAGTGTTGTCGCCGCCCACGTATACATTTGGATGATTTATCGACCGCAAAAATTCATCGGTCTGTATACGACCACGAGAACCTTCCACATGACCTAATCCCTCTTCGGTTTTAAGGGCAATGTCAGAACCCTCGATACCAGCGTTCCAAATTACGGTATAGGTGGAATCTGTTTTGGCTTTGCCATTCTCCACATAATCAATACCGTCGGCACGCACCTCTGTGATGTTGGTGCTAAGTTTTAGGTCGATGCCTAACTTCGTCATGCGCCTATGTACTCTATCAGAGGCTTTTTTGGGGAAATGAGGTAACAATTCACTCATTACATCTGCGTTTATCAGCGTAACCTCGCTTGGATCCACGAGATATTTCTCGCAGGCGATTGGTGTGTACTCCGCAAGCTCTGCAATCATCTCAATGCCCGTAAAGCCCGCACCAATTACATAGAATGTAAGCAAGGCTTTTCTGCGTTTAGGATCGGTCTCTCTCGCAGCTTCTCTAAACATATTCCCGATATGATCCCTAAGCCTGATGGTTTCTTCATAAGACCACAGCGGGAAGGTATGCTCCTCCGCTCCTTTAACGCCCCAATAAGTACTTTTACAGCCCGAGGCCATAACTAGGAAGTCATAAGGATAGCTTTTACCAGTTTTGCCAGTCAACTTTTGGCCTTCAAGGTCAGCGTCCAAAATTTCATCGAGCACAACATTTACGTTGCGACCGGCAAAAACCTTCTTTAAATCAACCCGTATGTGGGATTCATCCACACGGTTTGCGGCTACTTCATGGAGTTCGCTTAACATGGTAAAGAATGGATTTTTATCGATTATAGTAATCTCCACACTTTTATCCCCTTTGAGCTTCTTCTCCAACTTCTTGGCGACCAAGATACCCGCATATCCTGCCCCCAATACAACGACTTTTTTACCCAAGTCGAATGCACTCCTTCCTTAGCTTGAATTGTATTTTTGCAAACAACAAACATACACCGATTTTTACGCATATATTCGCCGTTCGATTAAACCATGATACATTATAACACATAACGAAAATTTTTGCGAAATATTTTTCAAAAATTTTTTCAAAAAATTTTTTTACAATAGTTTGACATATGTAAAAAAATGTTGTATAATGTGTTTACTTTAATGAATTTGGAGGTACTTTTTGTGAACCAAGAAATGTCAGACACTTTGGAGTTGAATGTAGAAAAAGCTCGTAAAGCAGTAGGCAGCCTGTTTGATACGCAACCAGATGTAAAACCAGATGCAAAAAAGGGTAGAAAAGAGATTGTAGTAGGTCAAGGTGCTGGAAACCCCTATTACAAAAAAGCACAGCCACTCGAAGGGGCTAAAAAAGATGAGATGGCAGCCAAAAAAAAGGAGGTCGATTTAGACATGATTGGGGGTTGGCCAGAAGACGATTGGACTTTTGACACCTCGCCCGCTAAAGCGGAGCCCAAGCCCCCCTTACCGCAAAAACCGATTATAAAAGCTCCCTCTACCAGCCGAGCGGATATGGATATGGACGTAAATTTGGAAATGCCCCCCAAGGCAAAGAATCCGTTCAGTTCGATAAGACCGAGAGACGATGAAAAATCTTTTGAGAAAGAACCTATTGTTGCGGAAAAAAGGCAAAATTTGGATGAAAGTCAGCCCGTTATGTTGATTTCCCCCGAATACACCGAATCTAATAAGAGTCGCTACCTCTTTTTGAGGGATGATGATGAGTTTGCTACCTTTCGTAAAAAATACATGGCTCGTAACCAAAAGTACATTAGGAAAGAGAATGTTCCAAAACCCGCCGTTACAGCCAAAGAAGTCTCCGCAAGAGCTTTAGAACGAGATAGACAAACTCGACCAGTAAAACGCTTGTCCAACATTGCAGAAGCACAGACTCATTCTGGAATGTCTAATCCTGCAAGATGGCTTGTTATCGTCCTTGTGGTTGTTTTTTTGACCATGATGACCTTTTTGGTACGGCAAAATATAGTCGTTGGTATGGAACTTGAGCAAGCCAACGAACGTCTGCAACATTTGCCGACCTTGGAGAGTGAAATTACTCGCACTATGCTAGAGTTAGCCGAATTAAGAGAGGAAAACGAACGCTTGGCGGCTATTCTTGCCGTGGAAGAAGATGCCATTTATAATGGAGAGTACGAAACAAGCGAAGAGGGCGGAATTATTGAAGAAGATTCTTCGGAGCCTTTGCCACAGCAACCTGCACCACCCACAGACACGGAACGAATACATATCGTCGCCCCTGGGGATAATCTATCTCGCATAAGTGTACAATTTTATGGCAACGACTCTCCAGAAAATATAAACCGCATAATAACGGCTAACAACCTAACAAACCCCGATAATCTACAAGTTGGGGATAGGCTTGTTATACCGTAAAAAGTTTAAAAAATGTGCAGTCCAGGGTACGCCCTGGTTTGTTTCAAAAGATAACACATCAAAAAATTCCTTACTGGAATGGGGTAAAAAAATGAACCTATCAAACCTGTCGCTTGTGGCATTACGCGAAAGAGCCAAGGCGCTTGAAGTTAAAAATATCAGCAAATATAAAAAAGCCGATTTGGTGGAATTGCTCACGAAATTAGAAAATCCTTCACCTGCCCCTACATTCCAGCCGTCATCTTCTAACACATCTCGAAATAACACAGCTGATAGCAGAGTACCAAAATCCTTTCTACACGGACCCGATGTAGAGGGGATTTTGGAGATTATGCCCGATGGTTACGGGTTTCTTCGGGTAAATAATTTTCTGCCAGGCCATGAGGATATATATGTATCACATTCTCAAATACGGCGTTTTAACCTGAAAACCGGCGACTTGGTCAACGGCTCAATGCGTATCGACAGAGCAGACAGGGAGCTGGAAAAAAAGCAGAGTGCCTTGATGTACCTAAAAACCATTAATGGAGAAACACCTGAGGAGACGGCACAACGCCCTAATTTCGAGAATCTTACACCGATATTCCCCACTAAAAAAATTAAGCTGGAGCTGTATCGCAACGAACTCTCCACAAGACTCATCGATTTGGTAGCACCCGTGGGCTTGGGGCAGCGCGGCATGATTGTATCGCCCCCCAAAGCTGGCAAAACCATACTTCTAAAGCGTATCGCAAATTCAATCGCTAAAAATCATCCGTCTCTTCATCTTATAGTCCTGTTAATAGGCGAACGCCCCGAAGAGGTAACGGATATGTGCACCTCGATACAGGGCAAGCATTGTAGTGTAGTTTCCTCCACTTTTGACGAGCAGCCAGAGCATCATAAGCGCTTAGCGGAGATGGTTTTGGAGCGGGCTAAAAGGCTCGTTGAACAGGGGAAGGATTTAGTAATCTTACTAGACAGTATCACACGCCTTTCAAGAGCTTATAATTTGACCCTGCCGCCAGGCGGACGTACTTTGTCGGGCGGACTTGACCCTGCAGCTCTATATATGCCAAAAAAATTCTTCGGTGCTGCCCGCAACATAAAAAACGGGGGTTCTTTGACGATTTTAGCCACCGCTCTAGTAGACACGGGCAGTAAGATGGACGATGTAATTTTTGAAGAGTTTAAGGGTACGGGCAACATGGAGCTTGTACTCGATAGGCGGCTTTCTGAAAAACGTATCTTTCCAGCTATCGATATTGCAAAATCCGGCACTCGCCGAGAAGACCTTCTACTTTCCAAAAGAGAGAGCGAGGCTATGTATAAGATACGGGAATTAATCGGCCGCATACCTCCCATAGAGCTTACCGAACAGGTAACGAGCATACTGCTGAAGTCTGAAAACAACCAAAATTTTGTTGAGAATATAGGCAGCTTATACAAAAATCAAAAGGTTTAGGGTTGCTAGGAGGACATCGAGGGGTTAATTATCCCCATCAATCCCACATCGCTATCTCCCAACCTTTTGCACATTCGCTCGATGTATTCTTTGATAAGCGGCGGTTCAATTTCAAAGACCAGCCCGAAAAAATCAGCTATGAACAGTTTCACAATGTTGGATTCCAAATATTCTTCATTCGTATGCACACGTACCGCCAGCATCAACGAGTTTGACTCGCACTTGTTTTTGTCTAGCGGCGGTTGCGTATAATCAAAGTCTAGGCGTTTAAAGCCCTTTTTATGCCATATATGGGCGGCGGCTGGGATTTTATTTGGGTCGAATTTGTCCAACTCCAAAAAAACATAGCCTAGCTCCCTTTTATTAATTTTTTTCGCATCCTCCCCCAAAATACGCATACCTTCGTCAAAAATTTTAGTGGCAAATCCCTTGTTTTTGTGGGCTTTATCCACCACTATATAGGATATATACCCAGTGTTCGATTGATGAAAATAGGCAAAAACCATGCTCCCGATAATATTCGAGCCCGTTTTTAGGTGTAAAATATGGCTCTCAACGCCCTCCACCTTTATGCTAACGAATTTTGCCAAGTTCTCCAAACTTTCACGTTCGTCTTCATCGGGGAACGCCTCTGCAAATAGACTGTACATTTTCCCTAAATCCTCATCGTTTCCTGTCGATTCCCTAAATTTTAGCATTTTTAACGCACCGCCTATATCATTAAGATTTGCCCAAAACCGTATTTACGTTATAATCGGTGGTCTTTGGACGAGTCTACTATAGACTAAATTTTGGCGATTGTCAAGTTGCCTTTTGCGAAATGCAATGTTATAATGAAGCAGGATGGAATTTTGTGGGAGGTTTCAAAATGACATTAATACAAGATAGTTTGACCATACGAGATGCCTTGGTTTCCGATGCCAAACAGCTTTGCAAATGGTGGAGTGATGGTGAAATCATGAAGCATAGCGGGTTTCCTGACGGTTTGGAAATCGATTTAGAAGAAATTTGTAGCCGCCTTATTAATGCTACGGATAGGTTACGGATTTGCATGATTGAATTTGAGGGGAAGCCCATCGGGGAAATGAATTACAAAAGAATAAGGGTAGCGGACGAGGGCATCGATTCTGATGATACGAGGACGGATGTTGCCCAAATTGGGATAAAAATTTGTGATTTTTCCATGCAGAATCAGGGGCTGGGCACAAGGCTGCTCTCCATGCTGATTGATGCCCTTTTCAGATACTATGGTTTTAGCAAGATTGTTTTGGATACCAACCTGAAAAATATACGGGCTCAACACGTCTATCGAAAACTCGGATTTGAAATCACCAAAATCAACGAAGACTCCTGGGTCAATCAGCTTGGCGAAAAACAATCGTCTATCGATTATGAACTACCTAAAGAAAACTGGGCATATTCCGAGAAATACCTGTATATTCGCCACGAAACCCCACAAGATTACTTCGAGGTCGAGCGATTAACTCGCACAGCCTTTTGGCGGGACGATAGTTTATGCGATGAGCATTTTCTTGTGCATAAACTCCGCAAAACATACGCCTTTGTGCGGGAATTGGATTTTGTGGCGATTTTAGATGAGGAAATTATCGGGCATATAATCTACTCTGTCAGCCAAATCGAGGGCTCAGACGGCAATCTTACAGAGGTGCTGACCTTTGGGCCGCTTTCCGTGTTGCCAAAATTTCAAAATAAAGGCTATGGAAAGGCATTATTGCGACATTCTCTGCATATTGCGAAAGATTTGAGCTATAGGGCAGTCATCATTTTCGGGCATCCAAACTACTATCCGCAATTTGGATTCAAAAGGGCAAGCGAGTTTGGCATAACCACAGCCGAAGGCAAGAATTCCGATGCTTTTATGGCACTTCCTCTATATGAAGGAGCTTTAACGGGCTTAAACGGACGATTTCTGCTGGATTCCGTTTACGAAAATTTGAACCCTGCTGAAGTTTTGGAGTTTGACGGGAAATTTTAGAGCAAGGTCGCAAACAAATTAAAATATAACAAACGAGCGGGTCTGGGGGCGCGCCCCATATACACTAACTTAACCAGCAAACAACTGAAGAACCCTAGGATCCAGGCGTTTTTCAAGATATAAACTAGCTGATATAACATTAAAAGA
>WRKH01000207.1 GCA_009778175.1 Turicibacter sp. | reverse complement strand
TGGGGGCGCGCCCCCAGCGGGGTCAAGGGGCAGAGCCCCTTGCGGGTCTGGGCAGAGCCCAGCGGTTTTAGGGGGCTGAATTTTTCAGCCCCCTAAAACCGTGGTTTTTAATTGGTTATGATGTTTTCTGTGTTTATTATTACATTGCCGTCCGCCAACCAAGCTGCGTGAGGTAATATGTCGTGGAAGAAACTTATCGGTACGAATAAGATGCCCTCATGTAATTCAGGCGGTGCAAAGAGTTGTATAGGTGCCATTCTTCCGAAAAAGTAGCTGTCCACACCCACCGTGAATGTAATACCTCTGTTTATAACCACATCTGCACCCGTGCCAACAACCGAATGTCCCAATGCCTCGGCGATGGCGGCTACGGGGAGCATTACCATTCCGTTCGTACGGTTTACAAAGGGCGTGGGTGCCTCTATTGCATTACCGTCCACTATGATTTGTACCGTTTTATCAAACATCGAGTCCCAAAACAGTTGCAAATCCTCCATTGAAAGCTGAAATGGCCCGCTGCTTGGTGCGGTTTCCGACTCCGCTAATTCCATACCCGCAAGTTCCTCTTCTGTTAATATGTGTATCGGGTGTATGGCTCGTTCAAACAATATAACAACCTTTTCTACTACTCCCTCGCTGTAGTAAATTGCCAATGCACGGTTCGAAAGTTCGCTAGCTTCTCCCTCGAAAATATCGCCATTTTGAAACATAAGCTCCACTTCGGAGATGGATATGCTGAAATTACCAACGCTCAAAACACTATCTGTAATTTCATCTACCCGAGACAGCAGCACATTTTGGTCGGCTGTTAAAAGTATGATTGGGTAGCCCCCAATGGTCGGTGCATCTGTGAAATAAAAGCCTGTAACCATCGTGCCTAGTTCTAGTTCTGATATGGCTGGGAAGATAAAGCTGTCTTGGTTGGTAACAAATACTATCTCTTCGCCATCGCCGCTACCGATTCTTATATCAAACCCATCTTCGGTTTCGGAAATTCCCACTACTATCCCCGTTATACCCGAAAATTCATGCCATTCTTGCAAGGGTACAAACTCTAAGTCCCCCGCCCCCGCCGCTTGTGCTACGGCCACCACAGCCACCGTACAAAGCAACACTGCTCCTACAATAATTAAAAAATTTTTCATTTTACTTCCTCCTCTAAAACCTTGGGGCTCTGCCCCAAACCTGGCACCAGACCGTCTGGCCGCTGGGGGTGCGCCCCCAGACCCGCACGTTTTGTTATTTTTTTGTTATTCCCTCTTTGTTGCCTCTTGCTATATTAAACAATCTAGCAAAAGAAAGGTAACAAAATCAATTTGTTATTCTGAAATAAGACCAATTTTCGTACATATTGAGGGCTCGATGGGTGGCTGGGTCAAAAATATGCATTTCGCCCGCACTGTCGAAAAATACACTCTCTAGCACTATTGGATATTCAAGCATCAACTCGTTTGTAAAATCCGAAAAACTGCTGCTTATATTCAGCATATCCAACAATAAATTCCCAAGATAAAAGCTGGATATATCGAACATTAAATTCTCAAATCTATCCAGCAGCTCGAAATTCAATAAAGGTCTTGCCGCATCATTCGCCCATATCAAAAACGGCAGACGAACATTTCGTATCAATTCATGGTGTGTTTCGGGGATAAGGGTTTGATATAGCGAAAGGGGAAAGCTAGGCAGGTGATCGCCGTAATAGACCAATATTATAGGTGCGGATTCAGCCCTGAAATATTCGACCAATCTATGCAAACCATAGTCCACATCAAACATACCATAGAGATATTGTGCCAAAATATATGGCTCGCTAATGGGAACATTTGCATTAAAATTGATGGCTACATCGCCATATTTTCCTGCATAAGGCCCGTGGTTCTGTATGGTTATCCCCTTGAAAAATAATGGAGACTCCTCATTGTCTAGGTGCAATCGTATCTCTTCCAAAAATCTATCAATCGTGTGTTCTTCGGAGATATAGCCCCCTCGTAGCTGGGTAGAGTCAAAGACGCTATTGTCCAAAAAAGCCTCAAAACCTAGATAGAGATATACATTTTGGCGATTATAAAACCAACCTGCACCAGGGTGCATCGCAATGGAACGATAACCAACGGCATTAAGGGCAGAGGTTATGCCTGGCATATATCTTGTAACTGCCGTGAAAGCATAAGGTACGCCTCGAAATTGTCTGCTGTTTAAGCCCGTCAGTATGTCAAATTCTGTATCAGCCGTGCCGCCGCCGATATTAGGTACTATTATATGACCCGTTATCGATTCTTCGCTTATTCGCAAAAAATGCTCCATAGGGTGCGGAAGTCCGTCAAAGTTGATGGCAGGGCTTAGCGGTATATCCGAAAATGCCTCGCTCAATATCATAATTATATGAGGTCTCTGTTCGTCCGAAAAAGCTAATGGAACAGCCTCTAATTCCTCTATTTGAGGTCTAAAATATGCAAAATTAACAGGTTGCCTTATGCGGCTATGGTGCATGGCGTGTATAAAACTATAGATAAACCCTCGAGATTGATATGTTTGCACAGCGTTGAAAGGGCTACCCACCATGGGTAGGGATTCATAGCGTTCGGTATCTCCATAGATGAAAATAAAGAGAAGGATTAAAGCACCAAAACTCGCCCCCGTGCCGATTGCCCTTGCGTGGGCTGGAATTTTGGAGTTTTTAATAAATTTCACAGCCAGCACCAAAACAATCAGGTACACAAACAACGCCGAAAAGACAGTTATATAGATGGAGATAGGGATGCTATGGGCAATTCCTATAAATTCCATGCCGAGCATTAAGTCTATCGGCCGCAAGGGTGCATGGCGCATTTCTATCATAAAGCGATTTACCGTTGACAGCAACATAAAGAAAAACCCCACTAAACCGCAAGACAGCGATAGGTTGGAGGTCGCAAAGAACATTGCTAGCATGATAAAGAGAACGGGCAGCCAATTATACAAAAAGATAATGCCGTTCGATTCCAAAATCAATGCAACTATTGTAGTTTGAGTGAGCGAATTGGGCTGTACGACAACCAAAATAAACAGGGTCAGGCAGATGGATGCAAGAAAAAGAACCGCAAAAGATGCAAAAACATTCAGGTTGAAAAATTTTTTAACCCTATTCATCGATTCTATCATAAATTTTACCTGGCACCAATTCGCCGTAAAAGTAAGCCAACAGTTCGGATACCGTTACTAGATCAAAATCCGCTTCTATAAGGGAAGGTATTACTCTTTCCATAGCCACTGCTGTTTGTGCGTGTAAATCATGCAACAAAATTATAGAGCCGTCCCTTACCTCGTCCATTATGATGTTGTAAATCCAATCGGAATCCCGATATTTCCAGTCTAAGGTATCTAAGGACCACATAATTACAGCATACCCCGCCTCGGCAAATGCATCTTTAACCACCTGGTTCGTGCTACCGAAGGGAGGTCTTGCTAAAATGGGTTGATAATCCACAAGTTCGCTAATAGCTGTGCCTGTCATCTCTAGCTCTCTGACTATCTCATCGAAGGTAATTTCTGTAAATCTAGTATGAGACCAGGAATGATTGCCTATTTCGTTACCTAGTGCATATATACGCCGCACGGTGTTAGGGCGTGAACGCACTCTATCGCCTAGCAGAAAAAATGTAGCCCTTGCATTATATTCTTCTAACAAGTCCAAGATACTACTAGTATGAGTAGACGGGCCATCGTCAAAGGTAAGTGCGACCATAGCTCTTCGCTGGGGTACTTCTGGTACTATCGTTTCGATACCAGAAATGGGTTCGTAGTTATTATAATATCTAATCACAGGAGTCTCCCTAACAACATATTCTTCCTCTTCCACATACGGCAATGGCGGTATCGGAAACCAAAGCCCCGCCGCTCCGCCACAGCCAACAAAGATCACCAACACCAAAAAATAAATCTTTTTCATACATCGACCACCCAACTTCTAAAACCGTGGGGCTCTGCCCCACACCCCGCTGGGGGCGCGCCCCCAGACCCGCTCGTTTTGTTATGTTTTAATTTATGGCTACCCACTCAGGAGATTCATAATTTGGCGATAACATTATCGAAAATTTGAAAATATGAGTTGATTGGGTGTAATGTCAAATCAATCCACAATGGTCAGTGCCAAGTCTAAAACCTTGACAAAGGTGCTTTTGACTCTGTTTGCCGTCTCCATGACCTCTAGGTGGTTTAGCGGGGCATCCAAAACGCCTGCCGCCATGTTGGTTATACAGGATATACCCAAAATCTGTATTCCCGTATGTGCTGCCACTATTGTCTCAGGTACGGTTGACATCCCTACTGCATCAGCCCCCACAATTCTAGCCATTCTTATCTCCGCTGGCGTTTCATAGCTGGGCCCTGTAAACATCATATAAACGCCCTCAACAAGGTCTATATTTTCAGATTTTGCCACATCTATTAGTTTTTTTCTTAGATGCGGCGTGTAAATCTGTGTCATATCTGGAAAACGGAGTCCAAAATCATCTAAATTAGGACCGATTAGCGGATTGCCGCCGCTATAATTTATGTGGTCGGTAATAAGCATTAACGCTCCTTCAGCAAACGAGGTATTTACGCCCCCCGCCGCATTTGTAACAATTATCGTTTTTACTCCCAAATTCTTCATCACTCGCACGGGCATACTTACCTCTAGTTGAGTATAACCCTCATAGAAATGGAAACGCCCCTGCATTGCAATAATCGTTTTTCCAGCCCGTTTCCCCACAACAAATTGACCCTTATGACCGTCTACCGTTGAAACAAGAAATCCTGGAATGTTCCTGTAAGGTATCGTGATTGCTTCTTCCAAATTATCGGCATAGTCCCCAAGCCCACTGCCTAAAATCATACCAACATCGGGCTTTATGCCCTTTAACTCGTTCTTTATGTATTCCGTGCTTTCGTTTATGCGATTTATCATTGTAAATATCTCCTATTTTTTCAATTTTGATAGTTCTTTGTGGTAAATACCCCTAGTTTTCAATTTTGATAGATCCGTTAGACGAAGAAAGTTTAACATCGAAACCGTAGCCGTCATTGTTGTAGCGGCTGTTTCTTCCCCTCATTTTGGGTTTCATTCCAGGGGATATTTCTTCGGTTATTATGCCGTCCTCCAAGTCGCATTTTATGCTACCCCGAGATGTTTGGGCAGATAATTTTAAGCCCGTCTCTTTTGGTATTCGTAACGCAATGGGAGCGTTTGAAGTGGCGGCTTTTATAATGTAATCGAAACGCTGTTGCATTTTTGAACAACGTATTCCGCCTATACGTATGGGTGCATTGGAGGTTTTTAGAGAAATGCGGGAAACATCAAAATCATAAGCCTCTATCTTTGCGTTTTGTGTTTCAAACTTGGCAGACTCCGCTGTTATTTCCTCAAACGATATGTTGGAGTTGCTTGTTATTGCCGTAATGTCGTTGGCAGAAAGATTTTCCAATTTGATGGGCGAATTGCTTGTATATGCCTCAAGTGTTTGGCATTTAACATCCTGTGCAGTTATGGAAGAATTTGAGGATTTCAAACGCAACCTTTCAATCACAGCCATGGGTACTTTACAAGAAATCGCCATACTGCGTACAGAATCTGCATTATACTCCAGTTTGTAACTGCCGTCATTCTCGATAAGTTCGATATGCACATTGGCGTTTCTCTTAGGGCGATAGGTGCAGTGTATATCTATATAATCTTCTTTGTGCCCCTCCAAGGAGATGCCGCCGTTTTTGCCAGATAGTTTAAGTTCCTTGATGGGTAACTGACTGGATTCTGATTGTAGTTGAAAATGTTCCTTCGGCGTGTTTGGGTTTAGGTTGGAAAAAACGTCTACTATATTGCCAAAAAAGCCTCCTCCGTTTTCAAAAAAATCCTCGTCAGAGTCCCCATTGGTTCTAAACATATATGGTTTTGCATTATCTGCAGGAATATGTGCTAGCAGCCTTGCAGCCTCGTCCGCTGTGATTTTGCCGTCTTGCAGCATTTCCAAAATCTTCATTCTTTCCTCTTTCATCGGGTTTCCTCCTCATCATCAATCGTTCAAAAATTGTATAGTAATTTCCCACCCAAAAACATTGTAACATGGGTTGGTTAAAATGTCAAAGTTTTAGCCTGAAATTTTTTCAAAAAAGTGTTGACAAGTGTTTTCGTATATGTTAGAATGTGTTTGTTGGAGTGATTTAGCGATTTTGGTCTAAATCCTGTGTGTTTTTCCAAAGGAGGAAAAAAGATGAAGAAGAAATTAATGGCAACAGGGTTGGCGTTGATACTGACGCTAGGCGTGGGCGGTTTTACCGCCTTTGCAAGTGAGGTAGGAAATGCAAGCAGAGGAGGGTACTTCGGAACACAGCAGCATGGTGTCGATCTCCTTTGCCGAGGTGGCGGCGGAGGTCGGGGCGGCGGCGGTGTTGGTTGGGATCCAACTGCTCCCCCTAGACCCTAATTTAGATTAGAATTACCTAAATTAGGCAGATGTTGCGGTTCTTGTTCTTGCTAGAGATTAAACGCAACGTAAAAATGACAATTTAACGATACAGCACACTATTGTCAAGGGGTTAAAAAATCCCTTGGCAATTCTTAAAAAGGGTATTTTATAAAAAGGAGATGAAATTATGAAAAAAATATCAATATTGCTCATGTCCATACTTGTTTTAGCTGTTTTAGTTGCTTGTAGTGGAGATGTTGAGCCTGTGGAGTTGAAAATGGAGATTGAACAGGTATATGCTGAAGTTGAACAACCCATAGAGTATAGCGATGTCGAATTTGTGGGGTTGGAAATAGAACCTGAGCAAACTGCAGAGGATAGCGTTGATAGAGCAGACCAATTTACAACAGAGGATTTTTTATACGATATTGCGTTTCTTTTGAGAAATTTAGAAGAAAATTTTCCGTTTTTTGGGGTGATTGAGAGACTTTTTGATATTTCCGATCCTCTTGATACGTTTAGGAATTATGTGCTATACGATGCAGACAACTTGAGTTATTTGGATTTTAGAACACGACTTGAAGATGGATTTTGGATGCTTGGCGGAGTGGCTCATTTAGATTTCAACCACCCTGCACATTCGTGGAGTATAGACACAGATTCATGGTCTAATAACGAACCTCTCGAAACACCTTCAAGAATCATCAAAGAGGACAGAATCGCTTTAATAATGACACCACCCGATTTTTTTGATCATAGTTCCTCGCCAGCACGTGCAATGCAAGAAACGCAAGATTTCATCAGAGGAATCCAAGGATATGAACACGTTATTATAGATTTGAGGCATATCGGCGGAGGTTGGCTAGACAATTTTATAAATACTTTTGTAAGTCCAAATATATCCGAACCTCTATCTTTTTATGAATTTGCATTTATTACCGATGGAGAGATAGCACAACAGACACATAGAAATTTGTATAGACCTAATAACCCAAATTTATTTTTTCTTCGAGATGTCGTTACGCCTCTTGTGTCAGCGGATTTGTTTGTGGAACAGCATAACTTCCTAAACATAAACGCAGATGATTTAGAAAATCTTGCCTATGGTTTTTTACTTGAAACCTTTATACAACCTACGTCAGGTAATTTGAGATTGCCTTTGTTAGCTGATAATATATGGCTTTTAATAGGTCCAAATAACTGGTCTGCGGCTGAAATAACTGGACGAGTGGCGAAAGAGGCAGGGTTTACTCTAGTTGGAGAACAGACTAGCTATAGAAATAGTTGGGGTCGAAGAAATTTTCTGATGCCCCGAACTAGGTATCCCTTTTTTATGGACACTTTTTATGTAACAGATGATACGGGTCGTAATATAGAGGAATTTCCACTAGAGCCGCATTATTTCAACCGTCCTGATATGGATGCTTTGGAGACGGTGCTTTCCATCATTGCCGAGCGGAGCGAGTAGCAAATTTTTTTCAAAAGGTCTCAATAGTGTTGCTGATACGTTAGACCAACCTATAGATTGGAGATAATGGGCAGAGTCCCACATCATTGTCATTAACTTTAGTCTGTATTTTAGAAATATCGAAACGAGTAAGCGGGCGACCAAAGACGGTCGCCCCTGCATTTTGCCCACCCTACCGCAACTTCTTAAACTGAAACCGAAACGGCTCTTTCCCAGGCAACCCAATAATCGCCTCGCCGAGCCGCAAATTGCTAATATCCCAATCCTCCACAACATACGCATCTCGGACATTCTCCGTTATGCCGCGCGTTTGCACCGCCGATAAATACGTCTCCAGTTTGCGATTTTGCCCAAACAAATTTTTTATATATTGCTTGGACGACACATCATTCACACGAAACGCCACATTTGTCAAAAAGCCCGACATTATGCTCCGTGCACGCTGTTCGCCGTAACTTTCGTAAACCTGCTCCACGTTCTGCACGCCAATCATAAATTTTACGCCCAAACTCCGCCCAAAATTAACAGCATCGTCCACGTGTTGCAAATGCGGCAACAACCGAAACTCGTCCGCCAAAAAATACACGCTGCCAGCCTTCTGCCGCCGCCCCAACGCCGTCTTTATCGCCGAATCAAACAGTAAGCTATACACAGGCGACAACATCGCACCCACGCTAATGTCGTATTCTATGAAAATCAGCCGTCCGCCCTTTTCTTGCACCAAATTTCGCATGGAAAGGTTGCCCTTTTTTCGGAAATTTCCCAAAAAAATTTCGCGTGAGGTCTGCTGCAATTCCGAGATTACGCCCTGCGTTTGCGGCGAACGGTCGTCTGCTATGTAGCTTGACATTGCCACCATATCTCGGTGCTGTGCCAAGATTTCCTTGATTTTTGGGGCACTTGCGGTGTTCAAAAATTCTC
>WRKH01000206.1 GCA_009778175.1 Turicibacter sp. | reverse complement strand
CGGACGGGCGAACAGAGTTCGCCCCTACACCATCGCCCGTAGGGGCGAACTCTGTTCGCCCGCAATTTTAAGTTAATGACAGTAGGATACTATCCGCCCCTACGCCAATATTATGCCAATCGGGTAGCCATAAAAAAACAAACGAGCGGGGTCAAGGGGGCGCGCTCCCTTGCGGGGTCCAGGGGCAGAGCCCCTGGCGGCCAGACGGTCTGGTGCCAGGTTTGGGGCAGAGCCCCAAGGTCTTAGAAAGGTTGGAGTTATGCGGGCTTTTATGGATGAGAGTTTTTTGTTGAATAGTGAGACGGCGGTGGCTTTGTATGGGTTTTGTAAGGACTTGCCCATTATTGACTACCATTGTCATTTGATACCGCAGGAAATTGCGGAAAATAAACGGTTTGAAAATATTACAGACTTGGCTCTTAGGGGCGACCACTATAAATGGCGGCTGATGAGGGCGAATGGCGTTGAGGAACGGTTTATTACGGGCAACGCTAGCGATGAGGAGAAATTTGAACAGTGGTGCTATACGATCGAGGATTGTATCGGGAATCCTGTTTATCATTGGGCCCATTTGGAAATGCAACGATATTTTGGCTACGATAAGCCGATTGCGGGCGAAAATGCGAAAGATATTTTTGAACATTGTAATCGGATTATTGCTAGGGACGATTTTTCGGTTTGGAATATTTTTAGAAATTATAAGGTGGCGCAGGTGGGGACGACGGACGATCCCGCTGATACGCTGGAATGGCACAAGAAAATAGCGGCGAGCGGCGAGGTCGGCTTGCCGAAAGTGCAGCCGACGTTTCGCCCGTCTACGCTGTTGGACGTGGGTTCGCCGAATTTTAAGGCTTATTTGGAGAAAATGGGCAAGCAATCGGGTCATAATATCACGGATTGGAGCAGTTTGTTGGTGTCTGTGGCGGCTCGGATAGCGTTTTTTAAGGAGATGGGCTGCGTGTCGTCCGACCATGCGTTCGATTATCCCGTTTTTGAGGAAAAAGGGGACGAGCGTGAGATTTTTGCGAGGGCGTTAAAGGGCGAGAGCCTGTCGGAGCAGGAAGTGAACAGGTACAAGACGGCGATGATGCTGTGGCTGGGCGAGCAGTACGCCGCAAAAGGCTGGATAATGCAGTTGCATATCGGCGCACAGAGGAATAACAATAGCCGAATGTTCGGGATTTTGGGGGCTGACACGGGTTATGACTCGATGTCGGACTTGCCGTTTTCATTGCAGCTGGCAAGATTTTTGGACGAGTTGGATAAGAAAAATATGTTACCGAAAACGGTGTTATATGCGTTGAACCCAGCGTTTGATGATATGTTATCGGTAATGATAGGGAATTTCCAGGGCGGCGATGTGCCAGGCAAGATGCAATGGGGCAGTGCGTGGTGGTTTAACGATAGTAAATTGGGCATGGAGCGGCATTTGGTTACGCTGGCGAATGGTGGAATGTTGGCAAGATTTATTGGAATGTTGACGGATAGCCGAAGTTTCATGTCGTATCCGAGGCATGAGTATTTTAGGCGGATTTTGGCACAGGTTGTGGCGAGATGGGTGGATAATGGGGAGTTTCCGAATGATATGGGGAAATTGAAGAAGCTCATGGAAGGCATTGCCTATTATAACGCCAAGGAATATTTTGGGGTGTAGAAAGAAAATATAGCAAGAAATACAGAAAGAGATAAAAAATCAAACCCAAACGCCCCTAAACCCTGCACAGTTACGTAAAAATAGCCAAGAAAATATAAAAAGCAAACGAGCGGGTCTGGGGGCGCGCCCCCAGCGGGGTGTTGCTCTGCAAACGTCTAAACGGTGTCCACTGGACACCAGACGCGGGGCAGAGCCCCAAGGTTTTGACTTTTGAGGGTAGTGAAAAATGAAAAATGTAACGATTGATATGGTTTCGAAAGCCGCTGGTGTGTCGAAAACGACGATTTCGCGGTATTTGAATGAGAAATATGAACATATGTCGGAAAAAACTAGATTGCGAATAAAAGCAACGATTAAGGAGTTGGATTATAGACCGAGCATAATGGCACGGAGTTTGAAAGCGAAAAAAACAGGACTTATCGGGATTATAATATCCGATATGACAAATCCCGTTACCATAAGCCTGATAAAAGGCGTTATGGATAAATGCGAGTCGGAAGGATTTCAAGTAATTACCGCCAGTAGCGATGAAGATGTCCAGAAAGAAAAGGAATATATATTGTCCATGTTCGATAGACAGGTTGAAGGGCTTATTGTAAATGTGGCGGATTATATGGAATATAGTACGCTGCTAAGAGTGCAGGAAAAAGGGATGCACATAGTTTTGGCGGATCGCACGATTGATACACAGATTTTTGATACTGTAACGACAAATAACTACGAGATGTCGAAAGACACGGTAAAAAAACTTTATAATGTAGGCTACGAGGCAGTAGCACTCTTTTCATCAAATTTGTTAAAAAGTAATGTGAGATTGGCAAGATACCAGGGATTTTTGGCGGCGGCTGAA
The DNA here is from genome assembly GCA_009778175.1 of Turicibacter sp. Classification (GTDB taxonomy): domain Bacteria; phylum Bacillota; class Clostridia; order Lachnospirales; family WQUN01; genus WRKH01. The sequence goes on along the minus strand of WRKH01000206.1, from coordinate 6,271 downwards.
AATTGCGACAATTCCGATAACGAATATATCTTTGCCGATGATAATTTGGAGAATTTTAAGGTTGCCATTACGGACTTTGTAAGAAAATACCCAAACAGTAAAAAAGCAGTGTTCGCATCAACGCCGATGGCACTCCTTAATCTAGTAACCGCCGCCCATGAATTAAATGTAAGAATACCGAATGATTTGGCTATTTGCGGCTACGATAATTTGCAATGGACACGCCTTGTAAGCGGCGGGATAACGGTTGTGGAACAACCTTTTTACGAGGTCGGCGTGGAAAGTGCTAAAATTCTGTTGAAACGTATTCGAGGCGAAGACGATATAGAAAAAGAACCGATTTATCTGGAGCTGAAATCGAAATTGATTAGACGGGGATCAACGTAAAATAGGGAATCAAAATTGATTTTGCGTAGGGGCGGATATTATCCGCCCGTGGCTTGGAAAATTTTGCGGGTGCGATTGTCGTTGATGCGATTGTTGTTGGTGCGATTGCGGGCGGATGGAATCAATGTCATTAACTTAAACGATTTATAGGGACGGGCGAACAGAGTTCGCCCCTACAACAACGCCACCCGTAGGGGCGAACTCCGTTCGCCCGCAATTTTAAGTTAATGACAGTAGGATGGGATCCGCCCCTACAGCGATAAAAAATAAATAAATAAAAAAATTTGACACCCACCTCAAATTATGCTACAATGAAATTTAGGACTGCTCCTAGACCTCAAATATCAACAAATACAATACAAAAACAAATGAGCGGGTCTGGGGGCGCGCCCCCAGCGGGGGTGTGGGGGCTGGCCCCCACGGTCTTAGGTAAGTTGGAAGTCTGTAGAAATGAGGTAGAAAGATGAGCAATTACAAATTTGAAACATTGCAACTCCATGCAGGACAGGAGCAGCCAGATTCCGCTACGGATTCGCGTGCTGTGCCGATTTATGCAACTGCTGCCTATGTCTTTAAAGATACGGCAGTGGCGGCGGGACGTTTCGGACTATCGGAAACGGGTAATATCTATACGAGGCTTATGAACCCCACCTCCGATGTGTTTGAACAACGTATAGCAGCACTGGAAGGCGGAATTGGTGCGTTATCAACCGCATCGGGAGCCGCCGCCGTTACCTACGCTATCACTAATATCGCCCGAACAGGCGATCATATCGTGAGCGATAAGTTTATCTATGGCGGCAGCTACAATCTTTTATCACATACCATGCCCGATTTTGGTATAACCACAACCTTTGTGGACGGCGGCAACCCCGCAAACTTTGAAAGTGCGATAAAACCCAACACGAAGGCAATCTTTATCGAAACCTTAGGCAACCCTAATTCTACTATTGTAGATATAGAGAAAACGGCGGAAATTGCCCATAAACACGGGATTCCGCTGATAGTGGACAATACCTTTGCTACCCCCTATCTGTTGCGGCCGATAGAGTTGGGTGCAGACATTGTCGTACATTCCGCTACAAAATTTATCGGCGGGCATGGCACGGCAATTGGCGGGGTTATCGTGGATTCTGGCAATTTCGACTGGAAAGCTAACGACAAATTTCCAGGGCTTTCACAACCTAACCCAAGCACTCACAATGCTATCATTGCTGATATTGCTGATAAAATGGCATACATCATCAAGGCACGTGTAACTATAATGCGAGACACGGGCGCAACCGTTAGCCCCTTCCATTCGTTTTTGTTCCTGCAAGGCTTGGAAACGCTCTCTTTGAGAGTGGAACGCCATGTTGAGAACGCACTTAAGGTCGTGGATTTTTTGACGAAGCACCCGAAGGTTGACGTTGTACATCATCCGTCATTGCCAACGCACCCGAGCCACGAGCTATATAAAAAATATTTCCCGAACGGGGCAGGCTCGATATTTTCGTTCGAGGTAAAAGGTACGGAAGAGACCGCCAAAGCCGTTATCGATAAGCTAAAACTCTTCTCGTTGCTCGCAAATGTGGCGGATAGTAAATCCTTGGTAATTCATTCGCCAAGCACAACACATTCGCAACTAACTGCCGAAGAATTGCTAGATCAGGGCATAAAACCCAACAGTATCAGGCTTTCCATCGGTACGGAGCATATCGACGATATTTTAGCCGATTTGAACCAAGCACTATAAATGGGGATAGTTTACTTTTTTGTGGTCTTGGTATCGTGTATGATTGGCGCAGTCGTGGGGCTGGGCGGAGGTGTTATCATTCGCCCAGTCTTCGATATTTTGGCGATACATAATATGCTGAATATTGCGTTTTTTTCAAGTGCCGCAATCGTTACCATGTCCATTTCATCAACATTGAAAAAAGTTAAGGACGGCACTAAAATAGAGCCCCGTACGGCGATATTAATCTCATGCGGTGCTATTTTGGGCGGGACTTTTGGGAATCTGTTCCTTGAATTTTTGCTGGATTTCTTTGAGACCCAAACATCTGTTCAGCTGATACAGACGATTTCCACGATATTTTTCCTGCTTCTGGCTATTTATTTGACGCAAAAAGGCAATCTGCGTTACAATGTGAAGCACATGGCGTTATACCCGATAATAGGGGTGTTTTTAGGCACTTTGGCGGTATTTTTGGGGATTGGCGGCGGGCCGATTAATGTTCCGTTGTTTGTCATATTGTTCAACCTATCCGTCAAGGCGGCAACGGCTTACTCCATCGTGGTTATCTTTTTTTCACACTCCTTTAGGCTGATAACAATGGGCTTTACAACGGGTTTTGCCTATTTTGACGTGGGTTATTTGGTGTTTATACTCCCAGCGGCGATACTTGGGGGCATACTAGGCTCGATGATTAGCAAGAATTTGAGCGACAACATGGTAAAAAAGGCATTTTTGCTGACGATGCTGGTGTTGATTGGGGTTAATATCTACAATGGATTGATGTTTGGGGGGATCATATAGTGGCGAGCATCTTTGAAAAGATGAAGGCAGGATTAGCGAAAACAAAGGACAGTTTGATGTCTGGCGTGGAGAGCATAATCAAGCAATTTACAGGCATAGACGAGGAGCTGTTTGAGGCGTTGGAAGAAACGCTGATTTTGGCGGATTTGGGCGTGGAGACCTCTATGGGAATAATAGAGGATTTGCGGGCAAGGGTAAAGGCTGAAAAGGCTACCGAGCCTACTCAAATCAAGCGTATACTGTCGGACGTTATATCTGAAAAGTTAATGGAAAATACCGATGCTTTTACTTTGGCGACTCCTGCGATTATCTTGATTATCGGGGTAAACGGTGTTGGCAAAACGACCACAATCGGCAAGCTGACCAAGCGATTCAAAAATGAGGGTAAAAGCGTATTAATAGCGGCGGCGGATACATTTCGGGCGGCTGCTATTGAGCAGTTAGAAACCTGGTGCAATCGGGCTGATGTACCGATAATAAAGCAAGAGACGGGTTCAGATCCAGCGGCTGTGGTTTATGATGCGGTGCAATCGGCAAAGGCTCGTAAGACTGACGTATTGATTATTGACACTGCTGGGCGTTTGCATAACAAAAAGAATCTGATGGACGAGTTAAAAAAAATAAGCAAGATAGTAGCGGAGCAGCATCCAGAAGCTACAAAAGAGGTTTTTTTGGTTTTAGACTCGACCACGGGGCAGAATGCTGTACAGCAGGCAAAATTATTCAAAGAGGCGGCGGACATTAGCGGGATTATTTTAACAAAATTGGACGGCACGGCAAAGGGTGGCATAGTCATTTCCATCAAGAATGAGCTAGAAATCCCCGTCAGATACGTAGGAATCGGCGAGGGCATAGACGATTTAGAAGAATTCGACGCAGACATATTCGCCAGAGCATTAGTCGGCGAAAAAGATTAAGACCGTGGTGGCTTTTTTGTCATACCCCAGACCCGCTCGTTTGTGATTTTTATGTTGTTTTTTGGGCTAAGTGGCGTGGCTGTTGTTGGTGTTGTTTTGGCGGGATTTTATTGACAGGTAAAATTATTTTGTGCTATAATGATTTTAGCATCTCGTATTTTCAAATTTTCGGTGTTTCGTAGGGGCGGATATTATCCGCCCGCAAGCCGCAACGGGCGGATAATATCCGCCCCTACGCTAATGTTGTCGTCAAATTACGAGTAGCCATGTATCCTAATAAAAAAATGTGCAGTCCAGGGTGCGCCCTGGCGAGGTGTGGGGTATGACAAAAAAGCCCCACGGTTTTAAAAAGGAGGCATCTAAAAGTGTGTAAAAAAATAGTTGTGCTTGCCGCCTTGTTTGTGTTGAGTGGTTTGGTGCCTGTGTCTGCTAATGGGTATGTCCCCGAGGGGTTCGGTACGTTTTTTGATAGTGTCGTGCCGCTTTTTGAAAGTATTTTGGCGTTGTTCGGTGCAATTTTTAGCGTGATACTCAACCTGCTTATGGGTATCTATAACCAATATTCGTTTGTTGGATTGCTTGTAGTGCTGGTGGTGGTAATCCTTGTGTGCTTTATTTTAGCTCGTTTGTTTCGGCTTATACGGCTACTGTTCCGTAAAATTAAACGATTTTTCATGGAGATAACTGGCTTGGCGGAGAAGCGTAGACAAAAGGTTGATAGATATCGTAAAGAAACATTGGCAAAAAAACAGGACTATGAAGATTTGATAAAATTCCATAATGCGGAACGAAAACAGACTGCAGCACCCAACTGGGATGAGCAGATAGCCAAGGTGGTAGACCAGTTCATTGAAACTGGCACTATGGATATTTCGATAGATGAGGGAATGTGGGATGATATGATTGCTGGCCTTGCTCCCTATGATGAAAAGATAATCGAAATCGAGAAGAAAGTATTTACTATCGAGGACAGGATACATTTGTTGGTTGCAAAGATAGCCACACTGACCAAGCAGCAGTTAATCGTTGAAATTGCACGGCTTCGGGTTCATTTTATAATTTTGAATAGAAATTTGGAGTATTTGGACAAATTGCAAGCCGCTTTCCCCGACGATACGGATATTGCATCTTTGGTTGAGCTTTCCGGGGCTTTCATCAAAGCTACAAAAGGCGTGGAAAAGGGATTTATCGCTGCGTTAGCGAAGTAAAAGCGTACGGGAAGACCGTCGCTGCGTTAGCAAAATAAAAGCGTATGGGAAGACCGTCGCTGCGTTAGCAAAGTAAAGGTAGTGTCGCAAGCAAGTTAAATTTTTAAAAAATGCGGGTCTGGGGGCGCGCCCCCAGCGGGGTGTGGGGCAGAGCCCCACGGTTTTAGGAGGATGCCGATGGATTACACATCGATAAAGAGCCAGTATAAATCAAAATCACAGCTAGACACTTTGGCTGCCAACCTGAGTCTCACAACAAAGAGTTTGCGGGAAAAGCAGATGGCTGAAAAGAATGCCCGAGATGCGGAAATTAGAGAGGCACGTGCGGAGGCGGCGAGGGAGGCGGTTATGTCTAGCCTTGTCTATGCGTGTAGGATACAGAAGAATCTGCTGCCCGCAATCAGCACGTTTAAGAAGGCTTTTTCCGATCATTCGGTTTTATGGAATCCTCGGGATATAGTTAGTGGCGATATTTACTGGATACGGAATTTTGAAAAAGGGACAATCCTTTGCGTATGCGATTGCACGGGGCATGGTACGCCTGGGGCATTATTGACGATGTTGGTTGTTTCCACTTTTGGAATGATAGTCAACGAGCATAATTATCAGGAGCCAGCCACTGTGATGCGATTATTGGACGAGCGGCTTGCTCATGCGTTATACGATTCCTCGAGCGAAGAGGAGAACGATATGCTAGACATACGGGACGGTTGCGATTTAGCGATTTTATATATTCCCAAGGGGGGCGATGTTATCTTTTCGTCGGCAAATTTTCCTATATTTATTTGCAACGGCAATGAGGTTAAGCAGATTAAGGGGCAGAAATTATTTGTGGGGGAGGGCAAGATAGGCGACACAGAAGTAAAGACGACGGCGATTCCTTCTTCCGCCGACAACAAGTATTACATTTCATCGGACGGGATGTTTGACCAACGTGGCGGCGAGCGCGGTATGCCTTTCGGCTATTCCATTTTCAAAAAGATCATTTTAGAAAATCATCACGAGCCTCAATCCACAATATCCGAAAAGGTATGGGCTGCTTTCGAATCCTACCGAGGCGACCATCCTCGAAAAGACGATTTCGAACTAATAAGCTTCAAACCTTAAGGTCGTGGGGCTCTGCCCCACACCCCGCTGGGGGCCAGCCCCCATAAGCACTAACATAACCCCCACCTCAATAAAAAATAAAAAAGAGGTAAAAAATGAAGCTAACCAATCTAAACATAGAAGAGTTAATAAAA
>WRKH01000205.1 GCA_009778175.1 Turicibacter sp. | reverse complement strand
ATTCCGTAACGGTGGCGGTTTCTATTGTTGGAATAGCTTGCACCTGCGGTGGGGATACGAAATCCCGCCAATTCGACAAAGCCACGGGAAGCAACAAACCCGCAATTACGACTATCAAAGCCACTATGAATGGTATGAAAATGTTGTTTCGGAAAGTTTTTTGCAAATCTACCTTGAAAGTAGCTATTTCCGCTTGGAAATTAGCGAAATCGTCCTTGCGGTTTTGTTCTATTTTTTCGGTGTCTGCGATTCTGCGTTGTTCTGCCTTTTCGTGGTCTTCCTTGCGGCGTTGTTCTGCCTTTTCATGGTCTTCCTTGCGACGTTGCTCTGCCTGTTCCATCCACCGAATTACACGCTCTTCGGATTTTTGACGGTCTTTTTCATACCTAGCTAAATCCTTCTCTCGGTCTTCTTCGGATTTTTGACGGTCTCGTTCATACCGCTCCAAATCCTCTTGCCGCCGCCGTTCCAAACTTTCAATATAATTAAGAAACGACACAGCACTCTCATTTTGTGCAGCTCTTGTGTATTTCATTTCAATCGCTCCAATTCATTTTTTACTCTGTTAAAATTATATCGCAAAAAGGCTGTCTTGTCAAAAGTTTCTTGCAATGGTTAGGTAGCTATTTTATTGTCCACATCACTGTAAGCACATTACTCAAAAATGTCAATCGTATATCATTTGGAACATCTATCCGAATCGCTACACCTTGCCCAGGGGAAAATTCATTTCGAGGTACATCTTGCAAAGGCATTATCTCCGAGAACAACATAAATATCAAATTTTAACCAATAAAAAACGAGCGGGTCAAGGGGCGCGCCCCTTGCGGGGTGTGGGGCAGAGCCCCACGGTTTTAAGGTTTGTCCTCGCAAAGAGCCTTTGCGTATGGTTGGAATTCGGGTTCAGATAGCCAAAATTTGGAGATTGCCTTGATGAAAGCTCGTATGTGAACGTCTGACATTTTTTTGGCGGGTGGAAAGCGTTTTGCCATAATTTCTCTGAATTGATCTAAGGTTTTTAGTTCTGTTGGGTCTCTGCCGTCGATTATTGCCCGTAGGTCAACGGAAATCCACCAGGAAATTTCGTGAGGTATATCGAATTGCAGACATAGAACCCCCATGAATAGAGGATTTTCTATGGTGTGTCCTAGATGTTCGGCTATTTCATAGATTGCATGGCGTAGGAGTTTGGTGTCTTTGCCGTATACATCGTGGTGGAATAAATTGCCGAAAGAATTTTCTCTGACAGATTGTATTTTTTCCATGGTTTACTCCTAGTCTTTTGGATTGTCTATATTTGGCTGCGATTCAGGCGATTGAAATATTGACATAGCGTTGACAAATTTAGTTAACACGCTGAACAACCATAACTCATTAATCCAAGGGGCGGAATCCTGTAAAATCCCGCCCCTTGAGCAATTCAAATCCTCCCCTACAAAAACGTGCCAATTCCGTGCTTCGGCAAACATTTTCGTCCTCCAATTTGCGTATTTTACCTATGTATACGCTGTATCCTGCTAGTTATCACAGGGCTTATGCGAGGCTGATTGTTGTTACACGCCACCAACATAAAGCTACCTGCAAGTATAACGAAAATCAACAAAAACGCCCTTTTCATAATAAATACCTCCCTTTATATTTTTGGCAGCTCTCCTAGCTTCCACTAAATCAAAGCGGGCTATCCACCCCCCCGTCCATATTGTATTATGTTTCTTCTGTTTCCTCTTCAAGCTCTTCTTCAAGTTCCTCTTCAACGTCTTCCTCTGTGTCCAAAATGACTAAAACTGGCAAAAATTCATCATCAGTGCCATCAATAATCGGTATCTCTGGCAATGTTGGCACTATCGGAATACCCGTTGGCTCCGTCAACAGAGTAATAGTCGCCCTGTCCTCTACGGGAAGTTCTGCCAAAACCTCTGCACGCCTAGCGACATTAAAGGTGTCATATATGGCAATAACCAGATCGCTATTCGTAGGTAGCAAGGTAGTGAAAAGTTCGGCAAGGTCGCCTACGTCCATGGTGGCATAGGTGTTTGCAAATTGTCTAAATACCCTATCCACCTCTCGGTTTGCCAATATTTCTGCAAAAATGGCTGCCGCACGGTCTGGATCTACCGATTCAAAGAAAGTAGCGAAAGCATCAGGGTCGCTTCGGGCTATCATCTCTTCAAATTGATCCCGCTCGTCCCTATATTGCGTTATACTAGCCTGATAACTCGCTAAACCCGCTATTGTAGTGGCTTGTTCCCCGTTTAGGGTTTGTGCCTCGTTCAAGGCAGCTTGCAGCATTTCAACCTCAGCCCTGAGCTGCAGCACCTCTTCGGTATCTTCTGGCTCAACTTCCTCTTCAGGCTGTGCGACAGGTACGGCAACCATAACGCCGTCTATCTCCACATATTCATATTCCTGCTCGCCAGGTATAAAATCGCCGACAAACGGTATCTGCCGCATTAGCGGAAAAACCTGTCCATCTCTTAAATCAAAGACGTTAAACGCAAAAATCGCTACGCCGCCGCCCACAAAAACCAACAGCACCGCAAGAAAGATTATAAGACCAGCCTTGCCTTTCTTCTTGCCAACATTTGCTGAAGGATCTGCATTTTTATCTTTTTTTGCCATTTTCATCACTCTTTCAATATTTTTTATAAACTGAAGTCTGCCACTTTTTCAAAGAGGCTAGAAGATACGTCAACCCTCGGCTGTGCTGTATTTGTAGCTCACAATACCGTCAACCGTTATCTGTTCGGCGTGGTTTTCTTCGATTAGGTATTCTTCGTAGTTGCGTTCTTTTACGGTTTCAAGGGCTTTTTTCTCTTTCATGGCCTCGACAAGCTCTAGGCGTTTTTGTTCGGCGAAACGCTCGGCTGATTTTATGCGTTCGTCTTGTTCGACAATCCAAGTCTTTAGTAGCTCTATCCTACTGTTATAGCGTCGTATTTCAACAATTGCAATGGCGGTTCTAAGTGTGTGTTGGAACATATCGATGTTGTCGCCCAATTCATGCTCTAGCTTGCGTTTGCGTTCCCTCTCGTCTTCCAGCTTTTTTAATGCCGCACCGTATTCGTTCTTTTTCTGCTCCTCTAGCTGTTCCTTTATATTCAAGTACGTTTGCAGTCGGAAAACAAATTTAGCCATATCTCCCCCAAATTCAATTTTTAATCATTATAACAGATTTTGTTTTTTTTGTAAAATAATTTTTCAAATTTTTCCCAAAATTATTTTTTGACTTTGTGGTGTTGCAGGTGTATAATGGTAATTGTGTTTATTTCAAAAAAATTGATTTCTTGGCTCTAGTGTGGTATCATTGTTAAGAAGATGCTCAAAAACGAACATTTTTGGAGCGAAATAACAGAGGAGGAAAAAATATGGGCAGAGGCGGACGAGGCGGCGGCGGTCGCAGCGGAGGTTCTTTTGGCGGCGGCGGTCGTAGCGGCGGCTCTTTTGGTGGTAGTGGACGTGGATTTGGCTCTAGCGGACGTGCGGGACGAGGCGGCGGTGGTCCGTCTTTGGGAGGCGGTTCACGACCGAGTACCCCACGCCCCAGTGGCGGCGGCATATTCGGAGGAGGTGCAGCTCCCAGACAAGCACCTGCACCTCGGCGACCAGCATCGGGGCTTGGCACATTTGGTGCTGGTGTGGCAACGGGGGCGTTGTTAGGCGGTGCAGGCCGCAGAAGAAACACTTGGGGCAGACGAGGCGGCGGTTTTCGAGGGGGCGGCTTCCATAGAGGCGGTATTCCAAGAGGCGGCGGTTTTGGCGGCGGTGGCGGCAGAAGGGGCAATGCTGGTTGTAATTCAGGCTGTCTCCAAACGATTTTTATTGCGTTGCTCCTTGTAATCGTCATCGCAGTGGTGGTAAATTTTTTTAACCCCATAAACATCAACAATATAGGCGGCACAGGCGGCGATGTAACCGTATCCACGATAGAACGCACAGCACTCCCCCTCAATGCAGCGGATTCAAACGCCCCTACTTTCGTTGACAATCTGAATTGGATAGACAGTGCCGCAAATTTAAATCGTGGCTTGACACTATTCCACCAACGTACGGGTGTTCGTCCGCTATTGTACCTTACGGACAATGTAAACGGCAATGCGTGGCCGACAAATAATGAATTGCAGACGTATGCAGAGGCTAGGTATACAGAATTAATAGGAGATAATCCTGCCCACATACTTCTGTTATTTATAGAGAACTATGCTGAAGATTACGCCATGTGGCTTGTAGTGGGAGCACAAGCCATGACTATCATGGATAACGAGGCACAGAACATTCTGATGGATTTTATAAATCGCTATTATTATAGCGATTTGGACGAAGCCAATATGTTTGCACAGGCTTTCGACTCGGCATCGGAGCGGATTATGCAAGGGCCGCCAACTCCAGCATCGCCCGTACCTGTCTTTGTAACCATCGGAATAATCATCATTTTGCTAATATTATTCACATGGTGGAAACGCAAACAAGCACAAAAGAATTTAGAGGCGGAGCAAACGGCGGAAATCCTAAGCAAGCCCCTAGAGGCTTTCGACAGCGACGACCCAGCCTCCCAACTAGCAAAACAATACGAGGATTCTTAGCATCGCAGAGGCCGCTATTCAAATTTGAAGTGTCCGTCCACGTTCTTTAACATTATAAAAATCGATAACTAAAATATCCGTCTGCGAACACCACAACGTGAATCTATCGCAAATTTGCAAAAAAACAAAAATTTAAAGTTTGTCCACTTTTCAAAGTGGCGGGGGGTTGGGGGCTGGCCCCCAAGGTCTTAAAAAGGAGAGAAAATATGGGAATTTTAAGTAGATTTAAGAATATCATGTCGGCGAATATCAATGCACTGCTGGATAAGGCGGAGAATCCCGAAAAAATGATAGACCAAACATTGCGTAATCTGGCGAATGATTTGGCGGCAGTGAAGAAGGAAACGGCTGGAGTCATGGCGGAAGAAACCCGTACACGCCGTGAAATGGATGCTAATCTGGCAGAAGTTAAAAAGAACATGGATTTGGCACGCAAAGCACTGGCTGCTGGAAATGAAGACCATGCTAGAGTTTTTCTCAATAAGAAGAACGAACTTGAGCATCATGGCTTGGAACTTAGTAAATTGGCGGAGGCGGCACAGCAAAATGCCGTACAAATGCGGCAAATGCACGATAAACTCGTTAAGGATATAAATTCCTTGCGGACACGCAAAGCCACTATAAAATCCAATATAGCCGTGGCAAGAGCAACCGAACGAGTAAATCAAATGGGAGCCGCTGGCTCGAAAGCCGAGGGTGCATTGCAGCAATTTAGCCGATTTGAGCAACAGGCACAGGAGCGGCTCGACCGAGCCCGTTCCTTGACTGCTCTAAATGAAGTGCCAGTAGACGAGGCACAAGCGTTGGCAGAACTATATAAAAGCGGCGGCGGTGCAGCTTTAGAAGACGAACTTTCTGCCTTAAAGGCAGAAATGGGTCTAGCACCCGCAGCAAAAGTAGACGACGACATAGCCGCACTCTACCAAGAAATGGACATACCAAACGAAAATTAAAAAAACCGTGGGGCTCTGCCCCACACCCCGCAAGGGGGCTAGCCCCCTTGACCCCCAACTTTCGTCTTACTTGGGTCGTGGCATTGCCCAATCGCTACAAATTTTTGAGGTCATTTTCTTGCCACTATCCAATCGCTATAAATATGCGACAGCCTATCGGAAAGCCACGAGCCACCAAAAACGAACGAGCGGGTCAAGGGGCGCGCCCCTTGCGGGGTGTGGGGCAGAGCCCCACGGTCTTAAAGGTTTTCTGCATCGGGGTAGAAAAATTTGTATCTGCCTACTATTGAGGCTATGAAATGGCTGTTGGTGGGCTTTTCTTCATCGTAAGGAAAGCCCATAAGTTCGGCAAATTTAGCTGGCCCTAGCTCGCGAGTCCAAATGGATTGAATAGAATGGCGAATCGCACGCTCTACTCGGCTGGGCGTACTCTTGTACTTTTTGGCAACCTTTGGGTACATCGATTTTGTTATCCCGTCCAAAGTAGCAGGCTCTTCAATGCCTATGCGTACAGCCGAACGTATGTAACGATAACCCATAAGCGAATGGCTTAGCGATAAGGAATCCAATATATTTTGCACAAAATCATCTATCTTGCGAGACGGCGATTTTACCTCCATTGTCCCCTTGCTCTTGTAGGTGTTAATCTCCGTAATACGCTGAAAAAGCAGGTCGAGATCAAAAGGCTTTAGCACAAAGTGATCGACCCCAAGCTCCGAGGCACGGCTTATTATGTGCGGAGCATTAAGGGCGGATACCATTATACAAATCGGGCGTTTTGGCTGCATACGGTTTAATTCTTCCAAAATATAAAAACCGTCATGCCCAGGCATCACAAGATCCAAAAGCACCGCATCGGGTAATGTAGCCCGCACCAGCTTTAAACCTGCATCGGCAGTATTCGCCGTGCCTACCAACTCGACCTCTTCAGTCTCTGCAATCCGTTGCTTAAGCAAATTCAACATTTGCAAATCATCATCTATAATAACTAAACGAACCATTGATTCTTCCATAATTTTTCCCCTTTATAGTCGATTATAATCGGGTGGGTGAGCACAATCGATAGCCACAATCGACAAATTTCGTTTTTAACCGTCATTATTATATACTATACGACAAAAAAATGCAAATTTTTTGTGAAAAAAATTTTTGACTCCCATATCAATCTGTGATACAATATAAAATTGAGCTTGGAGGGGCGACTACTCAAAAATTGTGAGGTAGTTGCGTGTTAAAAAAGGAGGTTTTTTATGCAAACGCTAGAAAACAACAGAATCATCAAGGATTCATTCGGTCAGCTAGGTACGCCGAAGACATTGCTATTGGGACTGCAACATATGTTCGCAATGTTTGGCGCAACCGTACTTGTACCGCTTATCAGCGGATTGAGCGTACAGGTAACATTAATAGGAGTCGGGGTGGGTACCCTCATCTTTCACCTTTTATCAAAAGGGAGAGTACCCGCATTCCTCGGCTCCTCTTTTGCTTTTTTGGTAGGAATACAGGCGATTACCGATCCAGTATTCGGTATCTATGCAGGAAGCGGCATGACACAGGCGGAAAAATTACAATATGCCTGCGGTGCAATATTCGTGGCGAGTCTTGTGTATTTGCTTATGGCTTGGCTAATCAAAACTGTCGGGGTTAAAAAGGTAATGAAATTCCTGCCCCCCGTTGTTACAGGGCCTGTGGTTGTTTTAATTGGTATAATGCTTGCCCCATTTGCCATTAATCAATCGGCGACAAATCCGTTACTTGCCATTATTGCTCTCGTCATTGTTCTAATAGCCTCGGTATGGGGCAAGGGTATGATTAAGGTGATCCCGCTATTTCTAAGCATAGTGATCGCCTATTTTATTGCCCTTTTACTGCATAATATCGGATTAACCAACGTGGACGGCAGCCCCATTTTCAACTTTGCAGAAGTGGCGAACGCACAGCCCGTGGGCTTGCCAGATTTTACCATTGCTAGGTTTGATATATTGGCGATTATCGTCATGCTGCCCTTTGCTCTGGCTACCATGGTGGAGCATATAGGCGATATGGTGGTACTTTCCACGATATGCGAGGAGGATTTTGTGGGGGACAAGCCAGGACTTCCTAGAACACTACTAGGCGATGGGCTTGCAACCTGTTTTTCTTCCCTTGTCGGCGGCCCTGCCACGACCACATATGGCGAAAATACAGGCGTTGTGGCATTAACAAAGATTCAAGATGCCCGTGTGCTTATGCTTGCCGCTTGTTATGCAATCGTGCTGGCGTTTTCGCCCATTTTTGCACAGCTTATCTACAGCATACCCAGTGCAATTATAGGCGGCGTTTCGTTTATTCTTTACGGAATGATTGCCGCTGTCGGCTTGCGTACCATGGTTGATACAAGGGTAGATTTTAACCAAAATCGTAATCTGATAATCGTTGCCGTCATCTTTGTAACAGGGTTGGGCTTGAATTTTGCAGCACCGATAGATTTAACAATAGCTTCTGCTAATATACCGATATCTAGACTAGGTCTAGCAATGGCAGCTGTTTTGGGGATTGTTTTAAACATAATCCTGCCAAACGAAAGTGCAGCAAATTAGCAACACAGCATCAAGGGGGGCTTTGAAATATTCAAAGCCCCCGATAAATGCGGGCGGGCGAACCCCGCCCCTACGGGCGATTGTGTAGGGGCGGGGTTTGCCCGCCCGTTTTCTTCTGTTTTATCCTACAAACGCTTCTCCAACGTCGCAGTAACGTAGGTGCCGTTTATAAACTCGTCAAAATTCATAATTTCCATCTGCAGTTCTGTGTTGCTGTCAATCCCTTCGATAATCAACTCTGCCAAGGCGGCTTTCATCTTGCGTATTGCCCCGCCACGGCTAGAGTTAGAGGCGACAATCAGCTTGCCTATCATGGAATCGTAAAACGGCGGGATAGAGTAGCCATTATAAATCGCACTATCGAACCGCACAAGTGGGCCTCCTGGTATGTGCAGCATCTCTATTTTCCCGCTGGAAGGGATAAATTCCCGATTTTCGGCGTTTATTCGACATTCTATGGCATAACCCTTAAGTTTCACATCTTTTTGCTCGAATTTCAACGGTAGCCCTGCCGCTATGCGTATCTGCCACTTCACTATATCGACCCCCGTTACAAATTCCGTTACAGGGTGCTCGACTTGCAGGCGGG
>WRKH01000204.1 GCA_009778175.1 Turicibacter sp. | reverse complement strand
AGCGGGGGTCTGGGGGCTGGCCCCCAGCGGGGTCTGGGACGGAGCCCCAGGGTCTTAGGGTAGTATTGTTATGGAAGCGGCTGTTGAGGCGTTTTCGTGCATTATTATGTAAAGGCGTGTGTTTAGACGAAGGTCGGCGAAACGAGCAATTTGACCTGTTACCGTGTTTATAGTGTTGCCGTCAACACGAATAGTGCGGCGAGCATCGTTCCCGCCTTCGTCAGTTAAAGAAACAACCATTGTATGCCCGTGGCGGAGAGATTGAACCGTTCCTATAAATCCGCTAGAAATACCCAGTAAACTTTCCTCCGCAATCTCTAATTCGTATATGGAACGGCTGTCAAGTCGGAGCGATAATTCCATGCCTAAACGAAGAGCGTAAATGTCATAAACTTCGGGGGGAAGCTCCAGTAATAGTGTCGTGTCAGGTGCATTGTTCGGAGCAAGGAGAATGGTGTTGGAATTGCGTGTAATGTGTAACTCCTCAATAATACCCTCTACCTCAGAAAATGTACCAACTGCCGTTAAAGAGCTTAGATTGTTTTGAGATTGTACAGCCATAATACCATCGCCCATACGAAGATCCGTCCAGTCGCCCATTATCCCATTTCTAACTATTGTCGTCCCCGCCAGAACCGAAAAATTATGGTAAATCCCGCTTGTATCTCGTACTTGCAAGACAGGTACGGCATTTACTAGCGTTATTCGCTCCAAAATACCGTTTATTGTAGTTTGCGTGGGCACGGTTGGCGTTGGTGTCGGAGAAGGGATTGGAGTAGTTGGAGTTGTTGGAAAAGTAGGTGCAGTTGGTGTTGGTGTCGGAGCTGGAGTGCCGTTGGACGTAACCGCTAACATACTAAGAATTTGACGATTTTCGTTGAGACCAGCCGCTATTAACATACCCACCTCTAAATAAGAGCGATCTCGGCGTACTGTGTCAATAACAATGACGGGATTTGCGGCAAAATTAAACCCTCCCGTGCCTTCAGCTGTGGTTATGTGTACGCCCGTTGGAGTTATGGCAGTTATTGTCCCCTGCATGGTTTCGTAGAATGGATTGCTTTCAGTTTCCGCAATGCTTATCGGCTCGACCTGAGTTGGCGTTGGCATTGATGTGGATGTAAGCTGTTGAGGGACGGTAACTAGATTGGTCTCTGGCAAGCCTGGTGCATTTGGCGCAACAATTTCGAGTGCATAGAACATTTGTGCAAATTCCGCACGTGTAACCTCACGTTGCGGATTAAAATACCCGTCATAATCACTAACGACACCGAGCATATGGGCAATATAGGCGTAATTCCTATACATTTGTGCAATTTGGCTCTCGTCCCTAAATGTTATGCTAGATTGACCAGAAACATTGTTGTCGTAGCCCGCAAGCCGCATTATAAAAGCGGTAGCCATCTCTTTCGTGAGCGGCGAAGGTGCATTGTCTCTGATGAAACGCTGCAAATCCGCTTGAGTTAATATGCCCAACTCCACTAAAAATGCGATTTCTCGATTCGTTGACATACGCCAACTAGCATTTGTAGCGGCAAGGCTATTGATGAGCGGGCTATGCCGCTCAAAAGCTCGGTCAAACATGACCTGCATAGCTGGAGTTATACTGGCTGGCGAGTAAGCAAAGCCCGCCGCCATAGCTAGCGAAATGGTCGCATCAAAAACATCCGGCACTCTGTTTGGGTTAAAATTATTCGCCGCATCGCCCACCATGTAGCTGCCGTTCGCAGGATTCGACACCCAACGTATAGCATCTAAAGCGAAATGGTTTGACGGTACATCTCTAAACGAAGTGGCGTTCGCAGCTGTGCCGAAAAACACCGTAGCTAGTACAACTAGCAAGATTATTTTTTTCATGGTCTTCTCCCTCTTTTACGTTAAATTTTTTGGCCTCACGCAGAAAAAATTACATTCTGGAAAGCTCTTGTTGATGATTTTTATCGCCATGGTGGCGTGAGTTTCGCTCGTGAAATAGGCAAAAACCGTAGGCCCGCTACCGCTCATGTTTACACCGAGTGCCCTGTGTTCCCTAAATGCCGAGATTAGGTCGAGGATTTTAGGGTGGAGGGCAGTGGTTACTTCCGTTAGGTCATTGGCAAGGTTTTCGGCAATGGATGCGATGTCTCCGCTAGTGATAGCTTTTAGCATAAACGGGGATTGCCCCTCGCTCCTGCCGAAATATCGTGAAAAAACGTCTTTGGTAGAGACCTCAACGGGTAAGTGAGCAAGAGCTATGCTAACGGGCGGGTGCGACTTGAGTGCCGTCAACTTTTCACCAATACCTTCGGCTAGAGCAGTCCCTGCATTTAGTAGGCAAAACGGAACATCCGCACCAAGAGATTTGCCAATTTCAGCCAATTTTTCAGACGGTATTTTAAGGGCAAATAGCTTGTTGATTCCCGTTAAAGTAGCGGCACAGTCAGCACTACCTCCCGCCAAGCCTGCCGATATGGGTATATGTTTTTTTATGTCGATTTTTATACCTTTTTGTATGTTGTAGCTTGAGATTAGTCGTTCCGCAGCTCGGTACGCCAAGTTGCTTTCGTCCGTTGGAATGGCTGAATTATTGCTGGTTATCGAGATTTTTGGCGTATCCTGCACAGAAATTGTCAGCAAGTCGTACAGACTAATTTTTTGCATAACGGTGGAAAGCTGATGGTAGCCGTTTGGCATTTTGCCAAGCACATCCAAGGTAAGGTTAATCTTTGCCCACGCCTTTATTTCAAGGCTTTTTTCGCCATTTATCTTATATAAATTTTCCATAGCTAATATTATAAAACATATTTTCAAAAAATGCAAGCGAATTTTGTCGAAAAATAAAATTTTTTTGCTTGCGGGCGATCGGTGCATATTTTGCACAGCATCAGCCACCTGATTTTATTATAACACATCTATTCCGTTATGTCGATTTCGCTTATAAATTTTGGAAATTTTTGTTATGCCGACTTCGATTATAAATTTGGAAATTTTTTTGTTATATCTCCGCATAGCGTTGCTTATTTTTACGAAATGATGTATAATATCCTATAGAAGTTATTTTAATGTAAAGGGGAAAAATTATGTTAAACCAACCAATATCCGAGGCAATAAAACTCGATAAATTGCCTGATTATCCACAATTCGAGCCGAACATCCGCCGCGCACCAAACCGTGGCTTTCGGCTGACCGAGGCACAAGCCAAAGTAGCCCTAAAAAACGCACTCCGCTACGTGCCAGAGAACCTGCACGCCGACCTCGCACCCGAATTTATGCAGGAACTCGCCGAACACGGCAGAATCTACGCCTACCGCTACCGCCCGCCAGGCCGCCTGTACGGCAAGCCCATCGACGAATACAAGGGCAACTGCATCGAGGGCAAGGCGTTCCAAGTGATGATTGACAACAATCTCGACTTTGAAACCGCCCTCTATCCCTACGAACTCGTAACTTACGGCGAAACGGGCAGCGTCTGCCAAAATTGGCTACAATATCGCCTTATTGTCAAATATTTGGAAACCATGACGAACAAGCAGACGCTCGTCATCGCCAGCGGACATCCGCTCGGGCTGTTCCCGTCCCACGAAATGTCGCCGCGCGTTATCATCACGAACGCACTCATGGTCGGTATGTTCGACGACATCAAGAATTGGGAAATCGCACAGCAAATGGGCGTTGCCAACTACGGGCAAATGACGGCAGGCGGCTGGATGTACATCGGCCCGCAAGGCATCGTCCACGGCACGTACAACACTATTCTCAATGCAGGACGGCTAAAACTCGGGCTTGCACAGGACGAAGACCTGTCGGGCAAATTATTCGTAACAAGCGGCTTGGGCGGCATGAGCGGCGCACAGCCGAAAGCCATTGAAATAGCCAACGGCGTGGGCATTATCGCCGAAGTCGATCCGTCTCGGGTGCAGACCCGCCACAGCCAAGGCTGGGTCTCGAAAGTGTCCAGCGACCTCAAAGAGGTTTTCGACACGGCGGCGGAATATTTGGCACAGAAAAAGACCATTTCTATCGCATATATTGGCAATATCGTGGACTTGTTGCAATACGCCGTTGACCACAACATACACATCGACCTGCTCTCCGACCAGACTTCTTGCCACAATGTCTATGACGGCGGCTATTGCCCGCAAATCCCGTTCGAGGAGCGGACGCGGCTCTTGGGCGGCTCGGCGGACGAACGCCGCCATTTCGAGCAACTGATTGACGACACCTTGAAGAAACATTTTGAGTTGATAAACACGCTTTCCGCCCGTGGAGCGTATTTCTTTGATTACGGGAACTCGTTTTTGAAAGCCGTCTACGATGCGGGCGTGATTGCCGTCTCGAAGAACGGCGTGGACGAAAAGGACGGATTCATCTATCCGTCCTATGTCGAGGATATTTTGGGCCCCGAGCTGTTCGATTACGGCTACGGGCCGTTTCGGTGGGTGTGCCTAAGCGGCAAGGCGGACGATCTGCGAAAGACCGATGCCGCCGCCATGGACTGCATCGATCCCACGCACAGCGCCGCCGATCACGACAATTACATTTGGATAAAGGACGCTGAAAAGAACAAGATGGTGGTCGGCACGCAAGCCCGTATTCTGTATCAGGATGCGGAGGGGCGGACGAAAATCGCACTCCGTTTCAATGAGATGGTGCGGCGGGGCGAAGTCGGGCCAGTGATGCTCGGGCGGGATCACCACGATGTATCGGGGACGGATTCGCCGTTCCGAGAGACCGCCAATATCAAGGACGGGAGCAACGTCATGGCGGACATGGCGACGCATTGTTTTGCGGGGAACGCCGCGCGGGGCATGAGTCTAGTCGCCCTGCATAATGGCGGCGGCGTGGGCATTGGAAAGTCGATAAACGGCGGGTTCGGCATGGTGCTAGACGGCAGCGAGCGAGTGGACGAGATATTGCGGTCGGCGATGATGTGGGATGTTATGGGCGGCATTGCACGGCGTAGTTGGGCGCGCAACCCGAATTCTATCAAGACGGCGGCGCTTTATAACGAGAAAGGCGAGGGCGGGTATATTACTTTGCCGTTTTTGGCGGAGGATGCGTTGGTGGATGGTGTGGTTGGTAAATATTTTTGATGTAGGGGCGAACTCCGTTCGCCCGCCTCCGCCCGCCCGCCCGTAACCTGTCAATCCGCAATGCACTGAACCCGCAAACTGCAAATAATCCAAACCGTTTTAATAATCCAAAATAACGGGCGAACCCCCAAAATAACGGGCGAACGGAGTTCGCCCCTACGTAGGGAAATGTCGAACCGTAGGGGCGGGGTTCGCCCGCCCGCAACCCCGCAACCTGCAAATAAAAGGAGTCGCAAAAAAATGCAATGCACAAAAAAAGAGCAAGAACGCACAGAGTTGCACCGAGCAATTTGGAGTATCGCAAACGATTTACGAGGTAGCGTGGACGGCTGGGATTTTAAGCAATATGTCCTTGGTATGCTGTTTTATCGCTATATTTCCGAAAATATAGCGGCTTATATAAACGAGGGCGAACACGCAACAGGAGATAAATCCTTTGATTACGCCGAAATTCCCGACGAAACCGCCGAGCAAGCCCGCCAAGATTTGGTCGATACAAAAGGCTTTTTTATGTTGCCCAGCGAACTTTTTGAAAATGTGCGTACCCTTGCCGAATCTGATAAAAAACTACTGGAATCTCAAAAATCCGTGCAAAACAACCACCAAAATTCCAATTCTTACGAAAATCTTAACGAAAAATTGGAAATCATCTTCAAAAATATTGAATCTTCGGCAATCGGCAGCCAAAGCGAGGACACTTTCAAAGGGTTATTTGACGACATAGACATAAACAGCAATAAACTTGGGGCAACGGTGGCGAAACGCAATGAAATGTTGCTAAAACTTATGAACGGCATCGCTGGAATGAAACTAAGCTACCAAAACAGCTCAATCGACGCTTTTGGCGATACTTACGAATATCTCATTGGAATGTACGCCAGCAATGCGGGCAAAAGCGGCGGCGAATATTACACGCCGCAAGAAGTTTCCGAACTGCTGACCCGTATCGCTCTTGGCGACAAAAAAATTGTAAATAAGGTTTATGACCCTGCCTGTGGTAGCGGTTCGCTTTTGTTGCAATCGGCTAAAATACTTGGGAAAAGCGGCGTTACGCAAGGCTATTTCGGGCAAGAAATCAACTTGACGACTTATAATATATGCCGCATAAATATGCTTTTGCACGACATTGGTTTTGATAAATTTGATATTGGTCATGGCGACACTTTAACCGCACCGCATCTGCTGCACTTCGGCGAAGAGCCTTTTGAGGTAATCGTCTCAAACCCGCCGTATTCCATAAAATGGGCAGGGGACGACAATCCGCTCCTCATAAATGACGATAGATATTCCCCCGCCGGAGTGCTTGCACCAAAATCAAAGGCGGATATGGCGTTTATTATGCACAGCCTTGCTTGGCTTGCTGAAAGCGGTTGTGCCGCCATTGTTTGCTTTCCTGGCATTTTGTATCGTGGCGGTGCAGAGCAAAAAATCCGCAAATATCTTGTGGACGAAAATTACATAGATTGCGTTATACAGCTGCCGAGCAATTTGTTTTTTGGGACGAGCATTGCCACCTGCATTTTAGTTTTGAAGAAATCCAAATCCGACAACAGCGTATTATTTATAGACGCAAGCAACGAATTTGTAAAGATAACGAATAACAATAAGCTGACACAGGCAAATATCCAAAAAATCGTGGATATTTATGCCGACCGTTTAGACGTGAAATATACCGCCAAGGTCGTGCCAAACAGCGATATTGCCGAACAAAGCTATAACCTCTCGGTGTCAACATATGTTGAACAGGAAGATATACGGGAAGTCGTTGATATAAAATTGTTGAACGACGAGATTGAGCGGATTGTGGCTCGTGAGGATATTTTACGGCGTGAGATTAACTCTATTATTGCGGAGATTGAGGGATGAATATAATGAACGAACAAAATGGCGAAATGATAATATTCAAAACAGACGACAATAAAATATATGTTGATGTGCGGTTTGATGAAGAGACCGTATGGCTGACAATTGGACAAATGGCAGAGCTTTTTGAAAAATCTCGTTCAACAATTAACGAGCATATTTTGAATGTTTATGCCGAGGGCGAGCTTGAAGAATCAGCCTCAAAAAGAAAAATCGGAAATTCCGATTTTTCTACAAAGCCTACGAATTTTTACAACCTCGATGTGATTATATCGGTCGGCTACCGAGTAAAATCCCTGCGCGGCACACAATTCCGCCAATGGGCGACAAAACGGCTGAACGAATATATCCGCAAGGGTTTCACGATGGACGACGACAGATTAAAAGAAATTGGCGGAGGCGGATATTGGAAAGAGCTGCTCGCTCGTATCCGAGACATTCGCTCGAGCGAAAAGGTAATGTACCGTCAAGTGCTTGATTTGTATGCGACAGCAATAGATTACGATGCAAAAGCGGAAATAAGCCAACGATTCTTTCAAATGGTGCAAAACAAATTACACTACGCCGCCCACGGCAAAACGGCGGCAGAAGTTATATACTACCGTGTAGACAGCGAAAAACCCTTTGCAGGCTTAACAAGTTTTAAAGGCGGACAACCAACGCAAGCCGAGGCGATGATTGCCAAAAACTTTCTTGAAGAAAAAGAGTTGTTAGTGCTAAACAATTTGGTATCTGCTTATTTTGATTTGGCGGAGTTAAACGCCATTGAGCAACGAGCAATGAAGATGTCTGACTATATAAGCGAACTTGACAATATTTTGCGTTCAACAAATCGTGAAATATTAACTGATTTAGGCAAAATTTCAAGCGAAGACGCTAAATCAAAAGCCAAAGAAGAAATACAAAAATACAAAGCACGAACGCTTACGCAAGTGGAAGAAGATTATCTGACTACAATAAGGGAAATTGAGAAGACGGCAAAAAAGAAAAGTAAGAATACGAAAAGGGGGGAACGGCGATGACTAATTTAGATAATATGATTGCTGAACTTTGCCCGAATGGGGTAGAGTTTGTGGCAATAAATGATTTAATTATTAGAATGAACAAAAAAGTTAAAAATAATCAAAATTTATATCCTGTTCTAACCGTGAGCAACACAAAAGGTCTGATAAAATCTAGTGAATATCGTGAACATGATTTAGCTAGTGCCGATATTTCCAATTATACAATAGTAGAACCAGGCTATTTTGCTTATAACCCTGCAAGGCTTAATATTGGCTCTATATCATGGCAAAAAGAAAACTGGAGTGGCTGTGTTAGTCCAATGTATGCTGTTTTTGATATTAATACCTCAAAAATTTTACATCAGTACCTTTGGCTGAATGTGCATAGTCCAAAAGGCTTGCAATGGATAGATTCAAACAAAGAATTGGGGGCAAGGTTTCGTTTTGATTTCGATAAATGGAAAAAATTCCTTATTCCTCTACCACCTCTTGAAATCCAAGCAGAAATTGTCCGCATTTTGAACAATTTCACGGAACTTACCGCCGAGCTTGCAGCGGAGCTTACAGCCCGCAAAAAGCAATATGAATATTACCGAAATTTTGTTGAGGTACAATAGATAGGTAACAAAAAAACAAGGCAACCCCAGATCCAAGTGATATAATAAAAATGGCAAATATTACTGGAAAAGGAGAAAC
>WRKH01000203.1 GCA_009778175.1 Turicibacter sp. | reverse complement strand
GCGGGGGTCTGGGGGCTGGCCCCCAGCGGGGTCAAGGGGCAGAGCCCCTTGCGGGGTGTGGGGCAGAGCCCCACGGTTTATCGTAGGAAGCCTATGCAGCGCCAGTATCTGAAAATGGCACGGCCTAGGATGGCTTGGCGGCGAACGAAGGGGTTTTCCCAGAAGCGGGAGTCTTCGGAATTGTTGCGGTTGTCTCCTAGTACGAAGTAGCTGCCGGAAGGGACTTCGAAAGGGCCGTAGTTGCCAGTGGGAGGGATGAAAACGAAATCGTCCCGTAAAGGTGTGGGAGAGTCGTCTATAAAAACCAAGCCGTCCCGTATGATGACAGTTTCGCCAGGGAGCCCGATGATGCGTTTTACGTATACTTCGGTCTCGTCGTCTGGGAAAAGGAAAATTATAATGTCGAAACGTGCAGGGTCTCTAAATAAGTAGGAAAGCCGAGAGGCTATGACTCTGTCGTTTGTCATGATGCTGATTTCCATCGAGCCAGTCGGTACGGAGGCGTTTAGTATGATGAATTGGTTAAGTATCGTTGTGAACGCCACTACAAAGACCACAATTTTGCCCCAGCTTGCAATCTCCTCTAAGAATATGTCTATTATAGGCTTGTTTCGGGAATCATCCATGCTCACACCCAATCTCCACTCCCAATTTGCTTGAACCTATTTATAGCGTAACACATTTTTTTGGTTTGTGCAAATTTAAAAGCCAAAAGCGTGGCACATTTTTTGGTTTATGCAAATTTAAAAGCCAAAAACGTAACGCATTTTTTGGTTTATGCAAATTTAAAAGCCAAATTTGATGGCTATAAAAAATACGATGACCGCAAAAAAGGTTATATCCAAATATTTTTTGAACCCCGCTAACGCACTCCGCTCAACCTCGTAATCCTCTTCTTTATCCCTTAGCCGCTGCTTGTTACGGCGACTAAATATATATAATAGCATAACGACAAGCGGCAGTGTAATGGCAGCCGATATGACTAAATTCCCAAAAAGTATAAACGCAACCAGCATGATTAAATCCCAAATAATGGAGGGCGTGTACAACCCTTCTGTAACGGTTATTATGTAACCTATGGAAATTTGCGTGGAATTGGCTATAAAATGGGCTAACATAGCGGAATAAATGGATTTTGTAATATGCACCATATAGGCAAACAATACGCCGCAGATAAAAGCATAGATAAATTGCACCCAGTTAAAATGCACCATGGCAAAGAATAATCCATTGGCAAAAGCCGAAAAAATTATCGGCAAACGCTTGTAATGTGTCTGTATAAATCCTCTAAACACTAGCTCTTCGCATATGGACGGCACAATCGCCACTATAAACAAAATTGTAGGGAACGGTAATACTGCCATCGTTGTGATTAGGGTAGGCACGGGATTGTAGAATATGCTGGAGCTAAAAGACGTTATCAACATCAGCACGGGCTGTATCAAAAACGCAATGCCTATGATTAGCACTATATTGACAAAACCCAGCCTTTCTTTGGGGAACACTTCATACATATAGGCAGTTCTTGACAAATTCACAAAAATTAGTAACGGCACGATAAAAACGAATATTTGAGCTATAACATTGCTCCAATGAGAGCTTAGCAGATAGGTCAGATTATTTGTGTTTTCAAATATATAATGCCGTGCCAGTCCGAACAAAATTATACTCGAAAAGATGAACAACATAAAAAAATTTGCCAGCTGATGCGGCTCTTTTATAATACTCCTTGCCATATCTCCATCCCTATCTATCCGCCCGCAAAGCCCGAACTCCTATCCTTATCTGCCCGCCCACAGAATCCGAATAGCCTCAAGCACAGCATAATCTCGTTCAGAATTTATTATAACGCCAAAATATCGTCCTTCATAATCGAACCCAAGCTCTGTAAAAATCGGGCTTTTTTCCAAGGCAATGGCGAATGCAACGCCATCATAAAACAACAGCCCTTCCGTTGAAACTCCCGCTTCATAAAACAACGCCTCTAAATCCTTGAACACATCGGGTGGTAAGCGTTCGGAATCCCTGCCTCCCACAGCCAAATCACCGATGATAATATCCAGCTCCGCCGCTGTCGTCATTGCTGCAAAAAGCGTTTGCCTAGCTATATCGAGCTGAAAGGTATTAGTAAGCGTAAAATTTACAACCGAAACTATCTCATTATACCCGACTATCGTTGGTTCTAGCACATCTGCCAGTTCAGAAAGCCGTTCATCGCTCTCATTACCCACCAACCAGCCAATAGTAAGTGCAGAGGTTGGCGGCGGATTTATAACCATATCGTTTATAACCATGCCCGCAAGGCTCGCAAAAATCGCCGTACCTATTATGTGGAGTTTATAATACTCCCAAATATAGTCCAATTTCTGCCTTAAACTCATCTCTCGCAATTTTTCAAGCTCTTTTTTTATCATAACTAACACCTTTAAGACCGTGGGGCTCTGCCCCACACCCCGCAAGGGGCTCTGCCCCTTGACCCCGCTGGGGCGCGCCCCCAGACCCGCTCGTTTGTGATTTTTTACATTATTTTAAGCTAAAGCTACTATGATGGTTTACTATGTGGTCATTCAGAAGATGTATTCAACAGTCAACGATGTTACGTAGGGGCGGATATTATCCGCCCGTTTCGTCTTGCGGACGGATAATATCCGTCCCTGCAAAATCCAAAAATTGGCATTTTAACGATGTTGAACACAGATTTTTAGCGTTTAGGATAGGACTACGAAACACCTTTCAGTAGTGAGATAGTTCGTTCCACGGCATCCTTTGAATCCTTCCAGGGTGCATCGGCGTTCCGATAGTCGAATTTTTGTATAAAATAATCCAAATCTTCCTCGATTTTGGCAATATTTTTTTCCTGTATCAGGCTGACATTCGATATAAACGCCTCTAATTGGCTTTTATCCAGTTTTTGCTCCGCTTTTTGTAGCATGGTTGCATAATGCGGTAGGCAAAAGCCCGTCAATGTGTTGATTAACGCATTGTCCTTTTTCCACAGATAGAAAAAAGTGTCCAAGTATCTATCGAAAGTTTTGTCTATTTTTTCGCATATAAAACAACGCTCGTTGGCGGCTAAAATTTTGCTGTATAAGCGTTTTGCGGAGGACTTAAATAGGGAGGACGGCGGTTTTTTAAGTTTAGATAGATGGGTTTGCAGGATAAGTGCAAGCCCCAACTGATTCTGCACGGCATTTAGCTTCTTAAGATGATTCACGCAAAACCCCGCCTCGTCCGTTTTATCCCGTATATCTTCTTCCATGTACGCATTGCCCATTAGAAAGTCCACAGAATCCCTTTCCAAGTTACCGTAAATTTTGCAAAACGGGCAGGCTCCAGGTTCTTTTAATGCATCCAAAACGGGTATTGTGTGTATTTGCTCTCTCATAAAATTTTGCTCCACTCAATAAGGTAGCCCAAAAAATTCCTGCCTGTCCTGTAATTCGCCGCCGTCAGCACTGTATGAGGGAACTATCTTTACGCCTCTTACGTTTAACGCATAATGATTGGCATCTTTTAGCTCTTTGCTGTATTTGCCGCTCTTTAACGCTTGGCGTAATGCCTCAACGTCCAAATAGCCCTCGAACGCATCTGATAAAGTGTCGATATTTTCAACATTCACACGTTTTTCAAATATCAACTCGCCCATTTTTTTGTAAAAATCAAATAAATCTATCCCGTTTTCGGCTGCGAAGAACATCGCTTGTATGCAAATGTCCGTGTGCATCATGCCCGAGTAATGTTTTGGACGTTCGTATATCTCGCATGGCCGCCACACTACGTCCACGTCTGGCTTATTTGCCAAAAATTCAATCAAATTGTGATACCCTTTCAGGCAATATGGGCAGTTATAATCGAAAAATACCTCTAATTTTTTCATGGTTCTCTCCTTTTGCTCTCTCATTTTTTGACAAATCGGCTCGGTTTGCCTGCTAGCTTGCCCGCCGACAAAATTCAACTCTAATTCCATAATACATCTTTTCGAAAGATTTTGCAATAGCTTTTAAAATTTTTTGTTCCTTACGGCAAAAAAGCCACCCGCAAGGTCGCAATCATTAAGCGATACGACTAGCGGGCGGCATGGCTGGTAATTGTGTGATATTAAGGTGTATCTTCTCCTAAATTGAAAAAGCTAGCCATCATAAAACAACGGCAGAAACCACCGCCACGAAAGCCACCACGTGGTATAAAATCACTGTTTGACCAAGGGTTCGTTACGTTTGGTTGCGGGACTGGCGGGACTGCGATTGGTGCGGGCAATGTTGTAATGTCCAAAAATGCAACTTCAAAGGTTACAGCCTCGCTTAGCGGCGAATCGGCAAAATCTTCCACGCCGCTAATCGCCCTTATTTGAATCTGATACTCTCCAGGCAGTAAGTCGAGCAGGTTCAGGTCGAAATAAGTGATGTAAGCCTGAAAACCCGTTCGCAAGACTTCGTCTACATATAAATCATAGAACACTGCCCCTTCAACCGCTTCCCATTGCAAAATCCCGTCCTCTGTAAGGGCTACAATCGGGCTTGCAAGGCTGGTTGCCACCTCTTCGGCAATCTCTTCAGACTGCTCATCTTCTTGTGCGGACTCTTGTTCGTCCGTTTGCTCGTACTCTGCAGCTTGCTCGTCTTCTCGCTCGTACGATTCCTCAATCGGATAACCTATATCCTCTTGCACATCATCGGCATCTACCGCCTGCATACTTGACAAGGTCGCAAAAGCCAAAACGACTGCCATTGCCAAGGCGATAATTGGTTTCTTTTTCATAAAATCCTCCCTCTGTCCGCCATCTGCGAACTTTTTTTATTTGATAGTCATTGTAACCTCGAATTGTGTCAAAACTGTATCTTTTATATGTTTTTTTGCGGGCTTTTTTGGAAATTTAACTCACTATCCTAAGCCCCAAAATTTGCCTAGCTTCGTTGGGGGTTGCTATTTCCCTGCCCAATTCTTTGGCAAGTCGTGCTGCCTTTTCCACCAATTCGCCGTTAGATCTTGCTAAAACACCTCTTGATAAGTAGATATTGTCCTCCAATCCGACACGCACATGACCGCCCGCAACGATAGAAAGAGCCGCTACATTAAATTGATGTCTGCCTATGCCAGATGCCGTAAATGTCGAGCCTTGCGGGATACTGGAATACATAAACGCAAAATCTAGCGGGCTTGCACCGATTCCGCCATTTACGCCCATTACAAAATTAAAGTGCATGGGGGCTTCTATAAAGTTTTTTTTGCCCAGTGCAATGGCAGTGTCTATCATACCCTTATCAAAAACTTCAATTTCGGGCTTTACACCTAGTGCAACCATTTTTGCCGCAAATTCCTTTATAGTGTTTTCTGTGTTTAGAAAGACCTCATCTCCGCCAAAATTTACACTACCGCAATCCAACGTCGCCATCTCTGGAAAGAGTTGTAAGGGTTGCATACGCTCCTCGTTGCTCATACCGACCGCCCCGCCCGTGGAGGGTTGTATTATAACATCTGGGCATAAAGCCCTGATTTCCTTTATACAGTTGGCAAATCTAAGTTTTTCCTGCGTGGGTTCGCCGCTATCCGTCCTCACGTGTAGATGTATTATCGAAGCACCCGCCTTATATGCCATAAATGCCTCACTTGCAGTCTCTTCAATCGTGTAAGGCACTGCGGAGTTATGCTCTTTTGTTACCTCCGCACCGCTTATCGCCGCAGTAATAATTAATTTTGTCATCTATAAACTCCTTCCCTTCTCAGCCTTTCTAGGCATTTTTTCGTTGTCTTTCTTTGGGAACAACGCAAGTGCCACTGGCCTTGCAAACAAGAATAGGTTTCGACAGGGCTTCGGCGGCTGTTTCGCCGGCACTCGGTAGGGGGCTTATAACTTTGTAGGCCTCAAAAACCATTTTGCGCGACGTATTCCCTATAGAGGTAATTTCGCCGCTTGCCTCGATATAATCGCCCATATAGACAGGGGCCAGAAATTCCACGTTATCATATGCCACAAACAAGCCCTCGTCTCCGTCATTGCGGATAAGCAGCTCCGTAGCAACATCCCCAAACAACGCAAGCATCTTTGCACCGTCCACCAAATTGCCCGCATAGTGGGCATCGCTCATTCTAAGCCTTATTAACGCCTTTTTGTCATTCAAAATTAACATCTCCTTCTTTTGGCACATTTTTCATGTGCCAAATCCATACCCTTATAATACAGCTATTGCACAAAAGAGTCAAGTCTACAAAATCTATTTGAGATCAACTGCCATCTCTCGAACATAGCCGAGCAAAACCTCCTGTGCTTTTGCATCATAAAAATTCTGCATATAAATCCTGCCATCGGGATTTTTTACCGTTCGGGAAGATATGCCCAAATTCAAGCCTCTTTCTGTGGGTTTACGCCGCCTGTTGCCGCTGTCGAGTTCACACATAAACAAAAACCCGTCATCTTCCAATAGTTTCGCCAACACATTTGAGGCAGTCCCCTTTCCTCTTATCTGCATAAGCAAAAGATTAGCCTGCTGCAAAAAACCGCTAAGCGTTACAGGCTCTTGAGAGAAAGCGAATTTGTTAAATAATTCGTCAATATCAGTAACCTCTTCTCGAGGCTTGGTTTCGACTCCCGATTGCGTAAACTTTTGTATAAGCTCCAAAAATTGCGTACCATATCTTTGGAGTTTTGTAGCCCCCACCCCTGAAACATTCAAAAATTCCGTTTCATTTGCGGGTAATTTTCCGCACATATCATATAAGGTTGCATCTGAGAAAACTACAAACGCAGGTACTTGCTCCTGTGTTGCTATTTGTAGCCGTAATTTTTTCAGGCTTTCAAAGAGATTATTGTCAACAGCGTATTTTGCCAACGATTTGGCAGCACGTGCGGTTCTATCGTTGCCTTTTTGATGCTGGTAGAGGGGGATTTCTATTTTTTTCTCGGAAAACAAAATTTCTGCCGCACTGTTTGTTACAGCTATCATCGGATAGCGGTCGCCAACCACCTGCAAATAGCCTTTTTGCACTAGATAATCAACAGCATTTCGCAATTCGCCTTCCGATTTTTGTAAAATTCCATAGGTGCTAAGGCTCTCAAGCCCGTATTCTTTGATTTTTTGATTGTTCGCACCACGCAACACGGCAATCAGCATCGCAACGCCAAAACGCCCTTTTAGGCGTTTTGCACAGGACAGAATTTTTTGTGCCTCCTCTGTAAAATCAACCATCTCCCGCTCGGTTAGACAATTACTGCAATTATTGCACTCACATTTGTCAATATCTCTAAAATAGTCCAGAATGAATTTCCGCAAACAGTCCGTTGTTTTGCAGTATTGCTCCATTTGTTGTAACAATTTGTAATCATGTGCCTTTTTCTGGTCGTCGCCCTCGCCGTTATCTATCAAAAATCTGTTGATTACGATGTCCTGATTGCTGTAAAACAGCACACAATCAGCAGGGCTGCCGTCTCGGCCTGCACGTCCCGCCTCCTGATAGTAGCTTTCCATATTTTTGGGCATATTATAATGCACCACAAACGAAACATTGCTCTTGTCAATCCCCATTCCGAAGGCGTTTGTTGCAACAATTACGGAGGATTTGTCATAGATAAAATTATTCTGTGCCTCTTGGCGTTCTTTGCTAGTCATTCCTGCGTGATAACGCTCGGCTGACACACCGTTTTTGCGGAGTTTTTCCGAAAGTTCGTCCACCGTTTTCCTTGTGGCACAGTAGATGATTCCGCTTTTATCGCTCTGCACATATTTTGAAAGTTCTGAAAATTTGTCCGAAGAATGTCGAACTTCAAAATACAGGTTCTCACGATTAAATCCCGTGCTACACAAAAATGGGTTTTGCAGCCCCAGCAATTTGACTATGTCGGTTTTTACCGTATCTGTTGCAGTGGCTGTAAATGCAGTTAAAATGGGACGTGCGGGCAAAGAGGCTACAAAGTTAAAAATGTTTAGATAACTCGGACGAAAATCCTGTCCCCATTGGGAAACACAATGGGCTTCATCTACCGCAATCATGGAGATGTTGGCATAGTACACAAAGTTCACAAAAGAGGGGGCATCCAAGCGTTCGGGGGCAACATAGATAATTTTGTAGGCTCCGTTCATTGCCCTTGCAATAACCGTATGGGTCTGACCTTGGCTAAGAGAAGAATTTATGTATGCCGCCGCTATTCCCGCTTGTTTCAAGGCTTGCACCTGATCTTGCATAAGAGAGATTAGCGGGGAGATGACCAAAGTAACGCCCTCAAAAATCAGGGCGGGTATCTGAAAACACAGGGATTTTCCCGCTCCCGTAGGCATGATTGCCAACGCATCTCGTTCATTCAAAATGGAATTTATGACCTCCTCTTGCCCCGAACGAAAACTATCGTAGCCAAAATATCGCTTTAACATCTCGGTTGTTTTACGATTTTTCTCAACTAAACCACCAATCTCCTGCAATGCACTCTCTCCTTTTTAAACCGTGGGGCCCTGCCCCGCACCTGGCACAAGACCGTCTTGCCGCTGCTACTCGCAACGGCTGGTGTCCACTGGACACCAGCCGCGGGGGCG
>WRKH01000202.1 GCA_009778175.1 Turicibacter sp. | reverse complement strand
CAGCCCCCAGACCCCCGCCACTTTGAAAAGTGGACAAACTTTAACATTTTTTGGCGTTGCTTTGTTGATTGGTTTGTTTTTGCGGTTGGTGGCGGGTTTGGACTTGTAGATTGCAAACGGACAATATCTGCCTTCTGCGTTAATGGGGCGGATTTGATAAAAAATTATTAAGGAGAAAAAAATTATGAGAATTACAAAAGAAATGTCAATCGGAGAACTTTTAAGAAAAGACAGCGGCACGGGCGTGGCTGAAATCCTACAACGTGCTGGTATGCACTGCGTGGGTTGCCCTTCTGCTGCCCACGAATCCCTAGAACAAGCGGGTCAAGTCCACGGCATGGACTCTGACGCTCTGCTCGAAGAAATCAACCTATACTTCGACACCGTAACAGCTTAAAACCGTGAGGGCTCTGCCCCCACACCCCCGCCACTTTGAAAAGTGGACAAACTTTAACATTTTTTGGTGGCGGGGGTTGTTGGATTGGAAAGGGCGAGCGGTGGGCATTTTTATAGAGATTGGACGTGTGCAAAATTGAAGTTGGAGACATTTTATATTACTACGCCGATTTATTATTCTAGTGGTAGACCCCATGTGGGGACGGCGTATTGTTCCATTGCTAGCGATGTGATGGCTCGGTACAAGAAGGCTCGAGGTTTTGAGGTCAAATTCCTGACGGGCAATGACGAGTTTGGGCAGAAGAACGAAGAGGCAGCGAAAGAACGTGGCGTGTCCACTATGCAACATCTGGACGATATGGCTGTCCTTTTTCAGGATATGGCAAAGGCTGTGGACGTGGATTATGACATTTTCTGGCGAACCACGGACGAACGCCACCAACGGGCTGTTCAGACGATTTTTAGAACATTGCACGATAAGGGCGATATTTATAAGGGGCATTACGAGGGCTTATATTGCACACCTTGCGAAACTTTTTACACGGATGGGCAGGTGAATGACGGAAACTGCCCCGATTGCGGGCGGGCTGTCCACAAAATGCAGGAAGAGGCGTATTTTTTTCGTATGTCGAAATATCAGGACGCTCTGCTGGCACATATCGAGGAGAATCCCGATTTTATCATGCCTGTTTCACGCAAAAATGAGATGATTAACAATTTTCTAAAACCTGGGCTGGATGATTTGTGCGTGTCCCGCACGTCGTTCAAATGGGGGATTCCCGTGGATTTTGACCCCGACCATGTGGTTTATGTTTGGGTGGATGCGTTGAGCAATTACGCCAATGCGTTGGGTTTTTTGTCAAAAAATGACGAAGAATATCGGAAATTCTGGCCGGCGGACATTCATATGGTGGGCAAGGAGATTGTGCGGTTTCATACGCTGATATGGCCAGCGATTCTGATGGCATTGGGCGAGCCGTTGCCGAAACAGGTTTTTGGGCATGGCTGGCTCACGTCCGAGGGGCGGAAGGTCTCGAAATCCTTTGGAAATGCGATAGATCCGCATATGTTGGTTGACCGCTACGGCTCGGATGCGTTGCGTTATTTTCTCATGCGAGAATTTACGTTTGGCAATGACGGAGATTTTCGCAACGAGGCGTTGTTGACCCGCATAAATGCCGATTTGGCGAATGATTTGGGCAATTTACTTTCCCGCACGGTGGGGATGATTGAGAAATATTTCGGCGGCGAGCTGGTCGTAAAAGACGTGCCTGACACGGAGTTTGAGACGGCTTTGAAAGAGCTGGTTTCGGCTATGCCAGGCAAGATTGAGCCGCTGATGGACAGGATGAATTTTTCGGAAACATTAAATGAAATTTGGGCGGTAATACGCCGTGCGAACAAGTACACGGACGAAACGCAGCCGTGGGTTCTGTGCAAAGATGCGGAAAAATCGGATTATTTGGCGTTGGTTTTGTATAATTTGGCGGAAGTTTTGCGGATAATTTCGGTTGTGATTGCCCCATTTATGCCAAAAACGCCAGCGGAGATACGTAAGCAGCTTAATATCGAAAAATACGATTGGGAAAGCACCAAAATTTTCGGCTTGACACCGAGGGAAATCAAGGTGCAGAAGGGTGCGGCGTTGTTCCCACGCCTGGATATACAGAAAGAATTGGCGGAATTGACAGCGATACAGCAGTCTAAAATCGAGCAAGCGGAGGCGGCAGTTCCGCAAAAGCCTGAAATAACGATAGATGAATTTAGCAAAATGGATTTGAAAGTGGGCGAAATAGTCGCCTGCGAGGCAATGAAAAAGACAAAATTGTTAAAATCACAAGTGCGGATAGGAACGGAAGTGCGGCAGATAGTTTCGGGAATTTCGGCGTTTTACACACCCGAGCAGATGCTAGGCAAAAAGGTAATCGTGGTAACGAATTTAAAGCCGATAAAATTGCGTGGCGAAATATCGCAAGGCATGATTTTAGCTGCCGCAGACGGCACAACCCTGAACCTGCTGACAGTAGACGGCGAAATAGAAAGCGGTGCAACGGTTTCGTAACCGAGAATCCGTTTAACCCCGTGAAAATGGCAGTAGTTTTTAACCCCATGAAAATGCCAATGGTTTACGTAGGGGCGGATAATATCCGCCCGCAAACCCTAAACGGACGAACAATACCCGTCCGCAAGCATAACGGGCGGATAATATCCGCCCCTACGCAATAAAAACCAAACCGCAATAAACAAACCTAAAAAATGAGCGGGGTCCAGGGGACGCGTTCCCTGGCGGGGTCAAGGGGCAGAGCCCCTTGCGGGGTTTGGGGCAGAGCCCCAAGGTTTTGAAGTAAGGAGGAAGTATGAGGATTGTGGGATTTTTGGGGCCTTCGGGTACTTTTTCGCATTTGGCGGCGCAGATTTTGGTGCCAGATGGGGATTTTTTGCCGATGAGTAGTATTAGTGATGTCTTTGATGGGCTTAGTATATGTGATGCGGGGGTCGTGCCCGTTGAGAATTCGGCAGATGGGGCGATTAGTTCTACTTTGGATGCGTTGGTTATGGAGGAAAATGTTGCTATAACGAAGATGATAATGTTGCCGATACAACATTCGTTGTTGGTGCTGAAAGATGAGCCGATAAAGACGGTCTTTGGGCATCCGCAAATATTGGAGCATTGTCGGGGCTATTTTAAGGAAAATTTCTCGGAAGCAGAATTAGTTGCAACGACAAGTTCGCAGGATGCAATTTTCAAATTGGGCAGTGTAAAAAATGCCGCAATGGTCGGGCCGAAAATACTTGCTTCGGAGCATGATTTGATTGTGAAAGCCCCTGATATACAGGATTCCGCCTCGAACAACACTACTTTTATACAGATAGAAAAACGGGGTGCAACCGAGCCGTTACCTGATTGTCGGGTCAGCATAGCATTTTCTATGAAGAGTCAGCCAGGTGCTTTATACGGCATATTGGGGAATTTGGAAAAAAACAACATAAATTTGGCAAAAATACTAAACCGCCCAATGCCATTCAGCTCATCGGGCGAACAGATCATGTTTCTAGATTTCGAAGACTACACCGTAGAATCCGCCAAATCAGCCCTTTCCGAAATCCAAAGCCAAGTAAATTTCTACAAGTTCCTAGGCTCATACCCCGTAGAACAGGCTTAAGACCTTGGGGCTCTGCCCCAAACCCCGCTGGGCTCTGCCCAGACCCGCAAGGGGCTCTGCCCCTTGACCCCGCCAGGGAACGCGTCCCCTGGACCCCGCTCGTTTTTTAGGTTTGTTTATTGCGGTTTGGTTTTTGTTGGCGTAGGGGCGGATATTATCCGCCCGTTATGCTTACGGATGGGTATTGTTTGCTACTGTGCTGTTGTGGGGAGGTGTTTTGGGTTGACTAATTTTGACGAGCAGATAAAAAAGACGAATTACAGCTGGTATCGGGAGTCGATTGAGCTGGTGCGGCAGAATTTCCCCGATGTTTTCGACAAGGTATTTTCGCTGGCTTTTGAGGGCGAGGAGCGGTTGGAAACGCTGCGGAGGATTGTTGGCGGACGGATTGACGAGCTGCTAGATTAGGGGGAAAAATGAAAATTTTTGTGTTGCTGTGTGTGCTGGTGTTTCTGCCTGTGTCGGTTTATGCCGAATTTAGCGGGTTTGAAGAGGAACCGATAACCGTTGGCGATTATGAGTTGAACGGCGTGCTTGTTATGCCCGTGGCGGTGGAATTGCCGCCCGTTGTGATTTTTGTGCATGGCACGGGACAGACGGATATGGATTCGACTTTTGGCGGTGTTGCACCGTTTCGGGATATTGCCCATGGATTGGGAGAGGGCGGCGTTGCGTCCATACGGTTTAACAAGCGTTTTTGGCAGCATCCGCCGATTCCGCAGGATATGACGATTTGGACTGAAATTTTGGAAGATGTAGCGGCGGCTATTGAAATGGCTGAAAATGATGATAGATTGGGCGACATTTATCTGCTGGGCTTTAGTTTGGGCGGGATTTTAGCCCCTCACATTGCATACGAACACGAGAGTGTGCGGGGGATTATCTCGCTTGCGGGTTCGCCACGGCCGTTTAGTGAAATTTTGGTTAGCCAGAGTAATATGCTGCTTTATATGTATGCGAGGTCGGTGGGGATTGAGATGCCCGTTGGTTTTCCGATTGGGCAGATTATAAATTTTGTATTGGGGTTGGATTACGAATTGCTAACGACAAACGAGGCGGTGCTTGGGTTGGTGAGGCAATTTGGGTTTCCGATAAGGTATTTGTTGAGCTTGCGGGAGATTGACACGGGGATTGTTAGGTATGTGGATGTTCCGATGTTGATTTTGCATGGGGAAGAGGATTTGCAGTTGCTGGCGGCGGAGGATTTTGCGGCGTGGCAGGAGGTTTTGTATGGGCGGGAGAATGTTCAGTTTATTTTATATGAGGGGTTGAATCATTTTTTTACGCCGCACGTGCCAGAGCTTGGGTATAGGCAGACTTTAGCGGAGGCGGTGGTGGATTTTCGGGTTGTGGGGGATGTTTTGAGGTGGTTGGCGGATTTGGCAACCCCTAGTGGGCAGTAAAAAATTGCCCTTTACCAGTTCACATTTTTCTGCTATAATGAGAATATAGACAAAAAACAGAGACAAAGAACAGAACGAGTCGTATCGAACAAAGTAAAAAACAAACGAGCGGGTCTGGGGGCGCGCCCCCGGCGGGGTCAAGGGGCAGAGCCCCTTGCGGGTCTGGGCAGAGCCCAGCGGCAAGACGGTCTTGTGCCAGGTTTGGGGCAGAGCCCCAAGGTCTTAGAATGAGAGGTTGCCTATGGACGTGTTTAATGAGCAAATGGTGAAAAAAAGACCCACAACACGGGACACGCTTTTGAAAATCGGTATTGTCCTTTTGTCAACGGTGTTGGCACTAGTTTTCGTCCTTTCCATACCAACGATTGGGCTGCTAATAGCGTGTGCGATTATTTTCGGCGGATATGTGCTAGTTGGTCGCTTGAATAAGGAGTATGAATATGCCCTGACAAACGGCGAGCTAGATATTGACATTATCTACAATAGATCCTCGCGCAAACGGGTGTTTACTGGTCTTATAAAGGATTTTGAGATGATGAGTCCTCTAAACAGTCCCGAGAATCAATCGGTTTTTTCAACAGCAAGTGAACGTCATGACTATTCCTCGGGCGTAGCTGCGGATAAAGCCTATATTTTCCTTGCACACCACAAGGGCAAGAAAATAGCCGTCATTATCGAACCCAACGAAGAATTGCTCGAGGCAATCTCAAAATTCATGCCCCGAAGCAAATTCAAAAAATAAAGAATTATAAAATCGCAAGATGCTACACCTGACAGCTGCATGAGCGGATCTGATGGTGCATTAGGCGTTTGCGAAGCAACCATAGATTTTAATAAGGAACAAATTATGCAAAATCGTCCGTTTAGAGAGCCCTTTTTGAAATGGCTATACGAAAATCATCAAAATATATCGGTGCTAGAAATTATCAAATCCCTAGATAGGGTGTCGGAATACGCAAACAGCAAAAATATTTGGCTCATGGATGTATTCCAGTGCGATACTCCCTATATCTTTCAGGCAATGCACGATGATATAGCCAACTCGAAATGGTTTCGTTTTACCAAGAAGCAGTTATATAACTTTTTTGTCGAGGTGTCGGCACGCTATTATTTACATTTTTTGGACGAGATGAGTCAGAGTCAGGAAGTGGATGAATCCCAACCTCCCCCCGAAAATCTGCCGCCCGCAACTACCCAAGTCCTAAATCATATGCCCCCTAAAGCCAAAGAATACCGTGTGAAAAATAATGGCACGAATTTTGAGATACCAAAAAAAGCAGCCACCTCCCCTGATTCCGCCACACCAAAAACCGATTTGCGAACATCGCTGGAAGAATATTGTCGTACCTTGGACAGATGCACGATTAAGGAAATGTTCAAGTACAAAAAGAACTTGTCGGGAAAATATAACAGCGACCAAAAAATCTCGATAGAGGTGCTTTCTGCCCTATTGGTACGCATAGATAAAGAGACTTACATAGCTGACAAACACGTATCTTTTGATATTCAAGCCACAGATGAAGCTATAACTAGGCAAATAATAGGCGAATATGCCACCCTTAAATCGTTCGCTGCATTTGCTGTATTTGAAAATTTTCCTGAATGTGGTCAGACTTGGAATGTATTCTTGCTAGAGGCTTATTGTAGGCGATTTAGCCAAAAATTTAAGATTATTGAACAATCGACAAATTTGAGCAGTGCGGGTGTAATCGTTCGCAAAGATAGCGAAGTACGCTATGTAGACATAATGGCACAGGCCATCCTTGCCGCCGACATTGCTTTAGAGGCGACTCCGATTGAAAACTTTCTCTTTGAAAATGGATATGCAAGCAAAGAAACACAGCCTGAGAAGATTATACAGCACATAGTTTCCGGCTATGATGGGCAAAGATACCAAATTGATGATATTTTGGCAGATATTTAAAACAGACTTAACGGCAATTTGTTCGTATTATTGTATATGACTTGTAACACGCAAAAGAACACAAAAAATGAACAGTGTCGCAAACAAGTTGAATTTTAAAAGTGCGGGTCTGGGGGCACGCCCCCAGCGGGGTGTGGGGCAGAGTCCCACGGTTTTATGGAGGGAACTATGCAAAACGAAAAAATGAAGATATTGAATCTGCTGCAAGAGGGATCGATTACAGCGGATGAGGCAGCTAAGCTATTGGCAGCCATTGAGGGTACAGCAGGAACGGAAGAACATCCGCCTCGCTCAGCCTCCGAGCCGATACCCAATTCCAATGACAGAAGCGGAGCTACGTCCAGCAGCACGGTGCAGGGGGTAGATTTTGATAAATTAAAGCATAAATTTTCTACCTTTGCAAAGGATTTAGAGCCGAAATTACAAAAAGCAACGGAGATCGCCGCAAAAACCACCGTAAATTTGGCGGATAAAATATCGAAAACTATCGAAACTAGCCTTGAGTCGGGGAGTTTATCGCAATTATCAGGGCGTACTCCTCGTACAACTCCGCCCCCGAGACCTGCTCGCCCCCATCGTCCAGCCACTGCGGCTGCTGCTCCTGCAAATGGAGTTGTGCAAAATATTGAATTATTGGTGCAAGATGGTTTTAACGAACTGAATCTATCGGGCTTAAACGCTCACGTGAACGTAAAGGGCTATAATGGCGACAAAATAACGGCACAGATAAATTTCAAAGCTAAAAATAGGGCTGCAAAAGCCCCCGAGTTAATGAAATTGGGTGGAAAATATTTCCTGAATTATGAGGAAGAGGATTTCGATTTTGTTGACATTGATGCCTATATACCGTCTCACAAATTTGAAATTGTGAATATTAGTGCACTCAACGGCAATATGGATATATCGGCGATTAATTCGGGGCAGGTGCAGTTATCTAATTCTAATGGGCAGACGAGTCTAACGAACATAACAGCCAATCAAATAAAGAGCGAAAGTGGTAACGGCTCGCTTACTGTGGCAAATTTAGAGGCATCCGCTCTAATTTTGGAGCATTGCAACGGCAATGTAAATGTCTTGGAGCTAGATGTAGAGAAGGTTTCGCTTGTAAATTTCAACGGGCCTGTCTTACTTAGCAATTCCAAATTTAACGCCTTTAGCGAATACTTATGGAATGTGGAGACTAGCAACGCCAAACTTACGCTAAATATCCCGACTTTGCCCAATTTAGGTTATCATGTTCAGGCAAGCTCCGCTCTAGGAGAGGTACGGCTTGGGATTACAAATTTGGAATTTCTAACAAACGACCCTGGCAGGGTAGAGGCACGTACAGCCGCTTTTGACACTCAACCAAAAAAGGTACGTCTTTCCCTAGAAACCTCCAACTTCCCACTGACTGTGAACTAAAGACCGTGGGGCTCTGCCCAGACCCGCAAGGGGCTCTGCCCCTTGACCTGGCACAAGACCGTCTTGCCGCTGGGGGCGCGCCCCCAGACCCGCACATTTATTTTTTAGGAGTATGGATTATGATTAATATACCCCCCCCCCCGAAGATGTGGGGGCGGATCTGGCGATTCAGATAGATCCG
>WRKH01000201.1 GCA_009778175.1 Turicibacter sp. | reverse complement strand
CTCCCCCTTTCTTAAGACCGTGGGGACTCTGCCCCCACACCCCCGCCACTTTGAAAAGTGGACAAACTTTAAATTTTTTTATGGGCGTTGCCCCTTGGTTTTATGGTTTTGTAAGTTTTTGTTATGCAAATGTGGTGCTTGTATTTTCAAAATCAGCTAAATTCGATTTGCATATTAACTTGGCTCTGTAGCTCTTCTCTAAACGTGTTTGAGCTGTTAGGTTTTTTTTGGACGACAAAAATTATATTTTTGCCCTCGATACCGAAATATTTCCTCAATTTTTCGGTTATTTCACCCTCCGCTTTTTTAACCCTGCCCAAATTTGTGTCGTCCAAACAATCGATAGTTATATCGCCATTTATGCTCACTTTGCAGCGTAACAACGAACTTTTTATAACATTGCCGTCCAGCGTATTGCAAAAATCACTCCAATACGTTATTAGGTTATTTTCGTTGCGTGGCTCGACTGATGGAGTTCTTTCGGGTTTTTGTGTCTGTGCTGGTGCTATTGTTGGCGTTTGTTTTGGCGTTTGTTGTTGCGGTATCTTTATCGGTTCGCTTGTGGGAATAGCAGAATTATTACAGAGCTTTATTGTGCAAACCTCTAGTGCTAACCGCTCTTTGGGCAAAAAACGTATTTGGTTTTGAAGCTCGAAAAATTCTTTTATGTAGTTCATCAAAATATCAGCCGCTATCTCCAAGCCTTTCGTGCGATAGTGGTTTGCGGTTTCCTGCGAATAATCCAAAATATCCGCAGGGTTGGTAACTTGCGAGGCGACTAGTAGATTGCGAAAATGCATTATAACGTCATTGATAAAGCGAGAGAAATCCAAACCTTCTTTGGCAACCTCTGCTATTATATCAAGAGCCTTTGCGGTGTTGTAGGCGACTAGTGCATCGCCGTATTCGAACAGTATGCTTTGATCTACCGCTCCCAGTACGTATTTAACTTTTTCGAGAGTCAGCGTTTCATCGAGATAGAGCGAGATACATTGGTCTAATATACTAAGTGCATCTCGCATCGCACCATCGGAAACGCTTGCGATATATTCAAGAGCCTCCTGCTCCACAATAATATTGTCGTCCTTCATGTAAGCGGCTAGTGTAGCCACTACATCTGCACGAGTGATTCTTTTGAAATCGTATCGCTGGCAACGAGACATTATAGTAACGGGTATCTTGGAGGGGTCGGTAGTCGCAAAGATAAAAACTATATGTGCAGGAGGTTCCTCTAAAGTTTTTAACAGGGCATTAAAAGCTGCCGTTGTTAGCATATGTGCTTCATCGATTATATATACCTTATACGCTCCAACAGTTGGTGGATATTTAACTTCCTCGCGCAAATCCCTTATATTGTCCACGCCATTATTGCTTGCCGCATCAATTTCTGTTACATTTAGGCTACGTTCAGCTAAAATATCCTTGCAAGTAGTACATTCATTGCAAGGCTCTCCCGTCTCTCTGGAATATTGGCAATTAAGAGCCCGAGCAAAAATCTTTGCGGCTGAAGTTTTGCCAGTGCCACGTGTACCGCAAAACAGGTACGCATGGGATAAACGCAAGTTCTTAAGCTGGTTACGCAAGGTCGTTATAATCGGATTTTGCCCAACAACATTACCAAAAGTGCTAGGCCTCTTTTTCCTGTACAATGCTATCATAATCGATGTCCTTTATTAAGGTTTTTCCCCACTCTAACAAATCTAACAAAAGTGCGGGTCTAGGGGCGCGCCCCTGCGGCTGGTGTCCAGTGGACACCGTTCAGCCGTTGCGAGTAGCAGCGGGGTGTGGGGCAGAGCCCCACGGTCTTATTCTACGGAAATTATGTAGGGGTAAATGGGTTGATTGCCCTCGTATACCTCTACTTCGAGATTGCTGTCGTGGTTGGCAACCTCTTGTGCCATAGCCTCTGTTGCACCCTCGCCATAATATATGCTCAAAAATTCGGGCTCTTTGGCGAGACCAACCATATTATCAATAAGATTCTTTGAAGCCTGCTGTATGTTCTCTTTTTTGTCCGTGAGTAGTAGCTTGCCATCGCAAAGGCACAATACATCGCCCTCGTTTATTGTGTGGCCGTCCAAAACGGTATCCCTTACCGCATAAGTAACCTGCCCTGTGTGTACGGTTTTTATAGACTTGCCAATAGTATCTAGGTAATCTGTCAAATCATCATCTGGAGAATAATCAATGAGGCATTTAATGCCTTGAGGAATGGTCTCCGTTGGAATCACAAAGATGGATACATCGTCGTTTTTATTGAGTTCAATAGCTTGCTTTGCCGATAGAATTATGTTCTTGTTGTTCGGGAGAATAATCACGTTTTTTGCATTTATCTTTGAGACGGCACTCAAAATATCATCGGCACTGGGGTTCATCGTTTGACCGCCCTCAATGACCTCGTCTACGCCCATATCTAAAAGCAGATGTACAAGCCCTGCACCAGCTGCCACAGCTACAAAAGCGGTATCTTTTGGCGGTTTGTTGCTCTCTGCAACATTCGCAGTGGATTGCGAAAATTCCAAAACATTAGTATGCTGCGTACGCATATTTTCTATCTTTATGTTGTTCAGTTCCCCCAGAGTAAGAGCCCGCTCCAAAAGTATCCCAGGGTTGTTTGTATGAACGTGTATCTTGACTATGGTATCATCGCTTACCACAACAACGGAATCGCCGCGTGCCATCAGATATTTTGTCAAGGTGCGTTCTTGTTCAGCAGTTATCGGGTTTTTTACATCTATCAAAAATTCAGTGCAGTATGCAAATTTTATACTCTCCGTTGTAAAGGCAGATTGAGGGGCGTTATAGGTAGCCGCTGTTCCGCTTACGCTCTCTATCTTCGGTGTGCTGGTGGCGTTCAAGCCAACCAAAGCTCCTTCCATAAAATATATCAAACCCTTAGCGCCCGAATCCACAACACCCGCCTGTTTAAGCTCCGCTAACATTTCTGTGGTTTTTTCAAGTGTTACTTTGCCATGTTCGATAACGCTGCTAAAACAAGCATCAATATCAGCACCCTTGGATTTTTTTGCGTGTTCGCCCAAAGATTTAGCCACCGTAAGTATTGTGCCTTCCTTGGGTTTCATTACCGCACGATATGCCATATTAGCGGATTCCACGAGAGCATGAGCCAATTCCTTGCCATTTGCGAGCAATTTACCTTCCAAACCTTTTGCAAATCCTCTAAAAAGCTGCGATAGTATAACGCCCGAATTTCCTCTAGCACCACGCAACGCACCGTTTGAGGCGGCTTTAGATACCTCGTGTATATTTGGCGTATTTAATTTTTCTGCCTCTCGTGCCGCAGCTTGTACAGTTTGCGACATATTTATACCCGTATCTCCATCGGGTACAGGAAAAACATTTAGTGCATCCAACTCTTGACTATGCCGGGTTAGATTATTTGCACCATGAATTATCATATTTTTCAAAATATTTCCGTCTATAGTGATTAATCCCATAATATCTCCTTTAACCTACCTGTTGACCCTAACGCCCTCTACAAATACATTTACTCCATTTACACGAAGCCCCGTCTGCTCCTCTACCCTATATTTCACATTGCTTTTAAGGGTGTCCGCAATAGCGTTTATGTTCGTTCCGTACTCTACGATTATGTATAGATTTATAATCATGCTATTGTCGTCTATATGCAGACGCACCCCTTTTGTAAGGCTTTCCTTTTTTAGCAACCTAATGAGACCGTCCCGCATACTCTTTGCAGCCATGCCAACGATACCGTAACATTCTGTGGCGGCAAGACCTGCCACTCTCGCTATAACCTCTGGCTCTATCGAAATAGTTCCCAAATCGTTTCTTATTTTAGTAATCAAGAAAACACACTCCCTTCATGTCTATAATATATCAAAATTACCCCGCTTGTCAAATAGAATTTTTTAAAACCTGGGGGATATATCCCCAGAGACGTATTTTTCGGATATTCTCATAAGAAAGTTGACTCAGTTCAATAAAAATCCAAAAAATGTGCAGTCCAGGGCGCGCCCTGGCGGGGTGTGGGGCAGAGCCCCACGGTTTTTAGCCGAGGCTCTCAATATTGAAATTTTTCAACCTGTTATGCAGTGCCGTGAAGCGGTTGATTTCACGGCTATTGTCCACCATTCTATAGAGTGCCTCTGG
Organism: Turicibacter sp.; assembly: GCA_009778175.1. Classification (GTDB taxonomy): domain Bacteria; phylum Bacillota; class Clostridia; order Lachnospirales; family WQUN01; genus WRKH01. The sequence continues at coordinate 4,329 of WRKH01000201.1, read as the reverse complement.
TATTCCCACTACAACACAAAGTGTCTTCGCTCGAGTTACTGCCGTGTAGAGTAAGTTGCGATTAAATAATATACCAGGCCCGCTAAAAATGGGAATTACCACGGCTTTATATTCGCTCCCCTGCGATTTATGGACTGTCATGGCGTAAGAAGGCTCTATCTCTTCCATTTGCGAAAAATCGTAAAATACCTTGCGATTATCATCGAATAGCACGGTTATAAGCTCTTTTTTGCCGTCTATATGCGTTATAATGCCGCAATCGCCGTTGAATACTCCTTCTCCCTCCGATATTATCGTGCCGTTTTCATCCTCTGTCTGCCATGCCATTTGATAATTATTGCGTATCTGCATGACCTTATCGCCCTCCCTAAAGATGATGTTTCGAAACTCTCGTTCATTTTTATCCATGGCGGGCGGATTTAGGCGGGCTTGCAAATCTTTGTTTAATTGTATCGAGCCTAATGAGGTTTTACGCATGGGTGTAAGCACCTGTATTTCTCTATCCGTGCCCTTTATAAATTCGGGCAGACGCTCGCTTACCAATTCCAACAAGGTCTGAGTAACCTCTTCTTGGCTGTATCTTTTGACAAAAAAGAAATCGTGTTCGTTTAGTGTGGGGTATTCGCCAGCATTTATGCGGTGAGCATTCATAATTATAGCACTCTCTTGTGCCTGCCTGAATATTTCTGTAAGGCGTACCACTTTTATTTTACCACTTGAGATAATATCCCTCAAAACATTACCAGGACCCACGGGCGGCAGTTGATCGACATCGCCCACCATTATAAGGCGTGTGCCAGGTTTTATCGCTTGTAGCAGACTCTGCATTAGGAGAATATCTATCATAGAGGCTTCGTCAACGATTATCACATTGCACTCTAGCGGGTTTTTTTCGTTACGTGCAAATTTTGTACTGCGGCTTTCTGAAATGTAGACAGCCTCCAATAGGCGATGTATTGTTTTCGCCTCCTGCCCTGAAGCCTCTGTTATGCGTTTTGCCGCTCGTCCAGTAGGGGCTGCTAGTTCTATGTTAAATCCTTTGCTTGACAACATGGAGATTATTGTCTTGATGGTGGTGGTTTTACCCGTACCAGGGCCGCCCGTTATGATTAAAACGCCGTTATTCAGCGATTCTAGCACCGCCTCTTCCTGCCCTTGTGATAATGTGAGTCCCTCCGCCTCGAAAGCTGTATTTGCTTCCCCGCCCCTTTTAAAATGGGCTGACAGCATAGATAACCTTTGTGCGACCTCTTTTTCAGCTTGGTAAAAATTCCGCAAAAAAACCGCTACGCTATCCTTGTTATGTTTTTCCGAATAAATCGTGCCGTCCATTTGCATCTGATAAAGAGCCTCTTCTATGGGGGTAGGAGCTATATTTAGGGTTTCCGAAACTGTTGCGATTAGTTCGTCCTTTGGCAAAAAGACATGGCCGTTTTGTGCGGCAGTCTGCAAAGAATGGCGTACTCCCGCAGAGATTCTAAAAGGCGAATCGAGGGCGACCCCAACTTTTTGTGCTATGGTATCCGCTTTCTTAAAGCCTATGCCATTTATATCAACGGCTAATTTGTAGGGGTTATTCATTACTACGCCAGCCGTCTGTTCCTTGTATCGGCTATAAATTTTCATAGCAAACAGAGGCGATATATCATAGTCTTGCAATAGCAGCATCGCCCTGCGTTGCTCTGCCTGTGCGTGAAATGTTTCTGTTATCCGCTTGGCAATAGCTTTACTTATCCCTTTAACCTCCGTTAGTCGTTCGGGGTAGTCGGCTATGACATCAAAAGCGAGTTCGCCAAACTGCTTTATTATGCGTTTTGCCGTACTTGCCCCAACGCCCTTTATAACGCCGCTTGCCAGATATTTTTCCATATCATCCGCCGTTGTGGGAATCTGTTTTTCTGCTATAGTTACCGAAAGCTGCAAGCCGTATTTGGGGTTCGACACCCATTTGCCAAAGACGCTAATATCATCGCCTGCGGCTATTTTTGGCAAATATCCCGTGCATACTATTTCTTCTTCGCCATACTCCGTCTCGGTCTCTAAAACAAATATGGTAAACCCGTTCTCTTCGCTGCGGAATATGATACGCCCCACAAAGCCGTCAAAACGCTCATTATCTCCCATCTACTAAACGTCCAAATCAGCAATTAAATCGTCTATGCCACCCAACAAATCGCTCATCTCGTCCTTCGCCATTTCTTCGCGGGAATTCGCCTCTCTAATGGCTTTTATTATTTCGCCTATCACTCTATCGGCTTCGCTATGTGCTACTTGGCAGGTGCCGGCACGGTAATGCCCGCCGCCGCCGTATTTTAGCATTAGCGAACCCACATCAACCCTTGCGGTTCGGTTCAATATACTGTATCCTACTGCAATAGCGACATTTTTGTTGCCTTTGCCGCCCGTTATCCAAACGGATATATTTTGCTCTGGATAGAGGGCGTAAATCATAAAACGGTTGCCTACAAAAATCTCGTCCACCTCTCGCAAATCGGTAACAAGCACTTCCCAATCTATTCGGCTGTGCTTTAAGACCATTTCCTTAAATTTTACCGTTTGTTCGTGGTATTTATTTATGCGTTCTATCACATCGGGGACTGCTAGGATTTCCTCTACTTTCATGGTTCGGCAATATTCTATCAAATTGCCCATAAGCTCATAATTATTGATTCTATAGTCCGAAAAGCGACCAAGTCCAGTGCGCGGATCCATGATGAATCCCAACAGCACCCAACCCTTAGGTTCGATTATCTCATCTGCACTTATAACGCCGCTATCTACCTTATCGACCGCCGTAACCATGTCATTAAAATGGGGTAAAATTTCTTGACCGCCGTAATAGTCATATATAATCCTCGCAGCACTGGAGGCGGCATAGCTTGCCCCTTCAAATTTTATTTCTTCTGCTCCCAAGCGTTCTTCCTCGCTAGAGTGGTGGTCAAACCAAAGTCTGCAGCCTTTCGCATATGGCACATTCGCCAACACGTCTCGATCTGTTACTTCTATCTGCCCGTCTTGCAAATCTTTTGGGTGTACAAATTTCCAATTATCTATTATCCCCAAATCTCTAAGGATTGCAGCACAGGCTAATCCATCAAAATCCGCTCTTGTTATTAGTCTCATAATCTTATCTCCTTTTATTCTATACTCGTCCAGTCCCGCTACAATGCGGACAGGGTTGCTTTATATTTAGAGGTTCTCTCTGCTTTCGGCGTGTCAGTTCCACCAAACCCATTTTTGTTACACTTTCTATCTTGGCAGGTATGCGATCTTTTTGCAATTCCCCCTTAAATACTCTTAACAAATTGCGATAATTTTCATGCGGCATATCTAAAAAATCGATTATTATCATGCCAGAGAGGTTGCGTAAGGTTATTTGCCTTGCTATGCAATGAGCAGCCTCCAAATTTACTTTAAGTGCAATATCGTCCAAATTTTTCTTGCCCGTGAATTTGCCGCTATTCACATCTATTACAACACAGGCTTCTGTTTGATCGAAGGTAACGAAACCGCCACAGGGCAGCCATACATTTCGATGCCGAGCTTTAGCAATTTGCCTTTCGACATCGAATTCCCCGAACAAATCGGGCTTTTCCCAAAAAGTTACATGACTTACATTCAGTTCTTCGACCAAATCTTTATCGTTTATTATGATTTCGTCCATTCCCGCCAGCATTTCATTCAGTATGAAATTGTCTCTATACAATATTTTTGGGGCGGTGGCGGTGGCCGAGGCGGACATTATATTTTTGTGCAATGCACTTAAGTGGTCGATTTCTTTTGACAGCTCCTCTTCAGAAGCATTTTTGGTAGCTGTACGCAACACACAGGAGTATCCATCTGGCAAAAATTTCCTAGCCAGCAGGCTAAGTTGTTTACGTTTGGCTTTATCGTCGATTTTAGATGAAACGCCCACTTCTGCAGGTGAATCTTTACGATAGAGGATGGCGAAATTTCCTTTGATTTTGATCACATCGCTTACTTTTGCACCTTTTTCTCCAACGGCATCGCTGCGCACTTGCACGGGTATATAGTCGCCTGATTTTATTGCAAACTGCGGTGTGTTCATAAATGCACTTCTTTTATCGCCTATATCGATAAATGCAAATTTATTCTGCAAGATATCTTTAACCACTCCATTTATCACACAGCCGACCAACGATCCATTATCGATAAAAATTTCCATCAGCCGGCCATCCAACAAATACGCTGCTCGCATAGCATTTCTACCACTTTTCGCATCAATCAACAATCTTTTCACAATTCTACCTCTAAGACCGTGGGGCTCTGCCCCACACCCCGCTGGGGGCCAGCCCCCAGACCCCCGCC
>WRKH01000200.1 GCA_009778175.1 Turicibacter sp. | reverse complement strand
GCCCCCAGCGAGGTCAAGGGGCAGAGCCCCTTGCGGGTCTGGGCAGAGCCCAGCGGGGGTGTGGGGGCAGAGCCCCCACGGTCTTAGAAAGAAGAAAAAATATGATTGATGTGTCGTTGTTGGGGACGGGTGGAATGATGCCGTTGCCGAATCGATTTTTGACAGCAATGTTGTGCCGTATAAATGGAAATATGACGCTTGTGGACTGTGGCGAAGGTACGCAGATTACATTGAAAAAATTGGGGTGGGGCTTTAAGAATATCGATAATATCGTTATAACGCATTTTCATGCAGATCATATCTCAGGGCTGCCTGGAATGTTGTTGGCGATAGGTAATGCAGGACGGGAAGAGTCGCTGAATCTCTTCGGACCGCCAGGGTTGGAAGAGGTTGTAAATTGCTTGAGAGTAATTGTGCCAGAGTTGAACTTCGATATAAATTTTACGGAATGGGGCCGAATGTATGAGACGTTCTTAGCCCCCAATGTGGAACTTAAGGCACTGACAGTTAATCATGTCTGCCCCTGTTACGCTTATAGTATACATCTGCACAGAAAAGGGCGCTTTGATATGGAGAAAGTGCAACGGGGAAATATCCCCATGGCTGTGTGGTCGCCCCTGCAGAAATATGACGAAATTGTGCATGAGGGCGTAAAATATACCTCCGATATGGTGCTTGGCCCCGATAGAAAGGGGATTATGCTAGGTTATTGCACGGACACAAGACCCACCCAGAATCTTGCGGCATTTATGCAAGGGGCAGATTTGCTTATTTGCGAGGGCTTGTACGGCGACCCCGAAAAGGCGGAGACTACGGCGATAAAAAAACATATGACTTTCCAAGAGGCGGCGAACATTGCGAAAAGGGCTAAGGTTGGCGAACTTTGGCTTACCCATTTCAGCCCTGCCCTGCCGAATCCTAAGGATTATTTGGGCGAGGCGAGGCGAATTTTTAAAAATAGCGTTGTTGGGCGGGATCGGATGGTTAAGGTGCTTGAGTTTGAGGAGTAGGGTATAAAAATAAAGGAGAGCATTTTCGATATGGAACAAGATATTCCTAAATTATTTGGCATAAACAAATCTAATCGAGATTTCAGCCAATCAGAGGCTTGGGGCAAAAATCAGTTTAATTCTTCCTTCCCTGTTGCATTGGCTTGTTATTTGTTTAGCAAAAATATGCCCGCAATCTATATTACTGCCGACAAAAATGTACAGCCCGAAATTTCCCCCAAAAATTTCGCAGAAATTTTTAATACCAACCCCTTAGGCGATAATGTATATTTTTCTTTTGAAACAGCCTATATCCCGTTTCAAAAGTATCTAGTAGGGGCTGTGCCACGAAACGATGTTACTGTTATCGATACAAATAACGACAAATGTCTTAGTAGTTGCGAGATAAAATTGACCGCATTGCCCGATAATTCAACCTGTATGTTAGATGAAACAAAATACGGCGTGGAAATAGTCGTAAGACCAGATACAATCACCTACCTTGCGTGCAGTTTTATCGACCTTTACAAAGGCGACAAAACTGCATTAAAGCAGTTTACCGCCGACATAACCGCTAAAATAACCAATTGGACACAGCCCGAAAATGTTTTGCCGTACATAAATGATATTTGTTCGGCTATTTACAAGATTGTAGCCGATAAAAATGAACGGCAATCGCCGATAATTCTTAATCCCGTTTGGAAAACACTGGGGAAATCCGCCAATTTAGCGGAAAATTGCCTTGATGTTTTTGCATGGAGTAATTTTGGTATACTAAATTTATTTATGCCCAGCCAAACCGCTAAAATCAATGAAATCTCTAGGCATACAAGGGCTGCTATTTGGTTATTTAAGATGCTAGCGGATTTTTCCGATAACGGCAAATTTAACGCAAAAAAAATAATTGACGAACTATCCTATAACACAAAAAACGACAAAGCCTTTGCAACAAACGGCGTAAAAACCAATGCCACAATGGCTTGCAACGAACTGACAAACCCCCGAATCAAAAAAGGCGAAATAAAAAACATAATACTCGGCGGCGGACAAAATTTATTAAGCCCAGAAAGAAGATTTGATGCGGTAATATACAACTCTCCTGCCTTGTTTGACGAGGGTTTGTTATGAAAGTAGTAGATTTATTTTGCGGCTGTGGCGGATTTTCCTTGGGCTTTCAAAATGTAGGCTTTGAAATAATTGCCGCCTGCGACAGCTGGCAAAAAGCGGTTGACATATACAATAGCAATTTCAGCCACAAAGCGGACTTGCTGGATTTATCGCAAACGGAAAGTTCACATTTTAATCATCTGAAAGCCGATGTTATAATAGGCGGTCCGCCGTGTCAGGATTACTCGGCGGCTGGCAAAAGGGATGAAACCGAGGGCAGGGCAAGCCTAACATTAAAATTTGCGGATATAGTTTGCCAAGCCCGTCCAAAATATTTTGTGATGGAAAATGTTGACAGAATTGCAAAATCCGAGACGCTAAAGCAAGCAACAAGCATTTTTTCTAAAGCAAATTATGGGTTGACAAAAATTGTGTTAGATGCCTCAAAATGCGGCGTTCCACAAAAAAGAAAGCGATTTTTCCTGATAGGCGAATTGAATGGCAGCGACAGCTTTTTGACAAACGAATTGCTTGCCGATTTGTCCACCAGCACCACAGTTAGAGATTATTTCGGGACAAGGTTAGATACAGAATATTATTATAGACACCCACGCTCGTACGCAAGGCGGGCGATATTTAGCATTGACGAGCCAAGCCCGACAATTAGGGGCGTAAATCGACCAATTCCAAAAAATTATACTCCGCACAAAGGTGATGCAACGCAAAATTTATCGTTAGTAAGACCGCTAACAACGCTTGAACGTGCGGAAATTCAGACCTTTCCTGCTGATTTTGTTTTCAGCGGGAATAAAACCGAATTGGAGCAAGTTATTGGGAACGCCGTACCCGTTAAGTTAGCTGAGTATGCGGGTAAGGTTTTATTGAAATATGAGATAGGACAGAAAGTAGGCAAAACATGAAAATAGCATACGCAAGAGTAAGCAGCTACGAACAAAATCTAGATCGCCAAATCGATAAATTGGTAGAATACGGCGTGGACTTTCGCAATATCTATAAGGAAAAGATAACAGGTACAGCAAGAAACCGTCCCGAACTCGACCGTATGCTTGCCGAATTGCAGCAAGGCGATGAAATAGTTGTAGATGAACTTAGTAGAATCTCTCGATCGACCAAGGATTTGTTAGAAATTGTGGAGCAGATTCAGGCGAAGGGGGCAAATATTAAATCCCTCAAAGAAAGCTGGCTAGACACCACCACGCCGCAAGGGAATCTCATGTTCACAATTTTCGCAGGGCTTGCCCAATTCGAGCGAGATTTGATTAGCCAACGCACAAAAGAGGGATTGCGAGCGGCAAATGCTCGAGGGCGTTTCGGCGGCAGACCGCCCAAGATAACCAAAAAAGCCATTGTAGTTGAGGTGCTCTATCAAAAGGGCATGAAAATAAGCGAGATTGTTAAGGTTACGGAACTAAGCCGCAGCAGCGTTTATCGGATAATTAACAATTTGCCAAAACTTACAGAATAAAACCGTGGGGCACTGCCCCACACCTGGCACAAGACCGTCTTGCCGCTGGGGGCGTACCCCAAGCCCCGCACTTTTTGTGCATTTTTAAGGGTTTTTTGTTCTTTCGTTCTCGACCCAACAATTTAGACCCAAACAAAGCCCCAAAATTACCCAAAACATGGGTGAAGAGGAGACCGTACTGTCCGTTGAGAGAGACGACACGGAAAATGCCGTAACCGAGGCGAGCAAGCCCAGCCTAAGGTAGAAATATTCGTCCGTTCTGATTAGAGCCAAAAATGTTGTTATTATGCAGTAGGCAAATAGGGCAATCAATGCCAATGCCGAAATAACGCCCGTTGTTATCGCTGTTTGCAGATATAGATTATGTGCCTTGTCAACTACGGAATGGGGCGTTTCAAAATAGCGGTAATTGCTGATAATATCATGTGTGGGAAAACGCAACACAAAGGTGTCCGAACCACTGCCGATAAAAATCGATTGCGGCAGGAGCGGAATTGTACGGGAAAATATAAATCCACGTCCCGAGCCCCATGTTTCCCAGCCCTCAAAGCCCCACGATGGTATCGGTTCGTTGGGGTCTATGAAAATATTGCCCCAAATGTAACCCAAATAGATGTTGCCAGAGGGCATTACACCCATGATGATATCTCGATAGACGTACAAATCCTCCTCGTAATCGATAAAGATATTGCCAAATTCAGGGATTGCATATGTGAAACGCAAACGCTCGACACCCTCTGCATCTATGCTCTGCACCTGGGGTTCAATGACATTTCCGCCAGCGGCAGTAACTTGCGGAGCTCCTCCCGATTGCGGAAAGACTATCGTGTATGTAACGCCCCGCTCCGACATTGTTAGCGTGTTCCCCTCAAAGACAAAATCGGGCAAGGCTAAATCGGGCGGCTCGAAAATAGCACTTATCCGCCCCATTGTAAAGAATATATCTTGATAAATGTAGCTCCGCAATCCGAAAATTGCGGCGACTATCAAAACTAAGGTAATCGGTAATATCACAAGCGTTCTAGGCTGAATTTTTTTGTCCTTTTTCACAATCCAACGCACCAACAGCGTTATGAGTACAATAAAAACCGCCGCAGAAAAGCCGATAATTCCGCCCACGGAGCGACTCCCCACCACACCCAGTAACATAAGTATTCCCGCTACAACAAACAGGCTCTGCAAGATTCTGCTCTTAAAAGCCGTTGCGGCGGCGAACATTAGCGGCGTAATCATCGCCGTAATCAAGCCAAAAGTGTTTGGATTAAAACTTGTGCCGTAAGCCATGGTAAAAATGGGATTAATGCGAGCATTAGCACCAACTACAAGCCATGCCGCCAACTCCGTTGCGAAAAAATCTCGGTTGATGAGTTGGCTAAACCCAATCGCCCCCATTATCAAGGCGGAGAAAAGGAAACCGATTAGCAAAATTCGGGTAAGCTCCGCATTTTTCCGTACCAAAAAGAAAGTGGATAAAAAGATGACGATGTACGAAATTTGTACAAACAGCCCCTCGCGTCTGTCATACAATCCCCACAACGCCGTGTGCGTATAATCGCTAAATAGATTCGACAGTATCACAAAAAACAGATAGACAAGGGATATAATGACGATGGGGGTAATAAATGCCTTCGGTGTGAATTGGGTGCTACCAATGATAAAATCGCTGGCGAAGTAGAGGAAAATCACGGCGGCACATAGACAAAGCAACAAAGCCTTGTAATACGAGAACAAATCGGACATATACTCCTGCTGATATATAGCCAAAAATTCCACAGGTACAGGCACAGCCATGTGCCGAACGATTATCGGCACAATGGCAACCACGATAAACAGTGCTATTTCAGGGGCTTTCAACCCTTTTAATGTAAGCATCTCAGTAGGACAGCCTATCGTTCAAATAGGCAACAAGTTCCTCGATTTTTATGCGTTCCTGCTGCATCGTGTCCCTATCTCGAACGGTAACGGCAGAATCCTCAACGGAATCGAAGTCGAAAGTAACGCAGTAGGGTGTCCCAATCTCGTCCTGTCGTCGGTATCGTCTGCCAATCGCCCCAGAATCGTCATAATCACAGGAAAAATGCGTTGCAAGATTTTTGTACAAAGCTTCGGCAGGCTCCGATAATTTTTTAGAGAGCGGTAAAATCGCCGCCTTTATCGGTGCAAGGGCGTAATGTAGCCGCAAAACCGTGCGAATATCCTCTTTTTCGGCTGTGCCGATATTTTCCTCATCGTATGCTTGGCACAAAAACGCCAATGTAACCCTATCCGCCCCCAAAGAGGGCTCTATGCAGAAGGGTATGTAATGCTCGTTTTTCTCCTGATTATAGTAGCGTAAATCCTCTTTTGATGCATCCATATGGCTCTTTAAGTCAAAATCCGTTCTATCAGCAATCCCCCATAGCTCGCCCCAGCCAAAGGGGTAGTTAAATTCAATATCCGTGGTCGCCTTGCTATAATGTGATAACTCTTCGGCGGCGTGGTCGCGAATCCTCAAATTTTCATCGGTCATCCCAAGCCCTTTTAGCCAGTCCACGCAGAATTTCTTCCAATATTGAAACCACTCCAAATCCGTGTCGGGTTCGCAGAAAAATTCCAGCTCCATCTGCTCAAATTCACGGGTGCGGAACGTGAAATTGCCAGGGGTTATCTCGTTACGAAAGGCTTTGCCGATTTGTGCGATGCCGAACGGTATTTTTTTGCGAGAGGTGCGTTGCACATTTTTGAAGTTGACAAAAATCCCCTGTGCCGTTTCAGGACGCATATATACGGTACTTTGCCTGTCCTCCGTTACCCCCGAAAAGGTTTTGAACATCATGTTAAATTTTCGAATATCGGTAAAATCATGTTTGCCGCAGCTTGGGCAAGCGATTTTATTTTCCTTTATATATGCCGTTAATTTGGCATCGTCCCAGCCCTCGGCGGAGACGTTGCTAGATTCTTCAACGAGTTTATCGGCACGAAAGCGTTCTTTGCAGGCACGGCAATCCATGAGCGGATCGTTAAAGCCAGCCACATGACCGCTCGCCTCCCAAACGGCGGGATTCATCAGAATTGCACAATCCACGCCGACATTTAGGGGATTTTCCTGTACAAATTTTTTCCACCATGCCTTTTTTACGTTGTTTTTAAGTTCCACGCCAAGCGGACCATAGTCCCAAGTATTGGCGAATCCGCCGTATATCTCCGAGCTTGGATAGACAAACCCTCTATTTTTGGCAAGGGCGGTGATTTTTTCCATTGTCTGCATAATAAATATTCTCCCATACATTTTTACTGTGTCCCACAGGAGTTGAACCTGCGACCTTTCGGTCCGGAGCCGAACGCTCTATCCACTGAGCTAGGGACACATATTTCTACATGGAGACATTATAGCAAGAGTACACAATCTTGTCAAGCATATTGGAAAATTTATTTCCACAAAGGAGCAAAACCGTCAATCCTCCCTGCGAGTTACCGTTCCGTACATTCGCATTACCGTAAAGCCGATGACGGCGACAAAGATGATTACAAAAAACGGGAAAATCCAATAACCTAGCTCTTGCCCCACTGCACCAAACAGCGGCGGCATAAAGGTTGCGCCGATGTACGCAAAGGTCATCTGCAAGCCGATTAGGCTCTGCGAATGTATTCTGCCAAAATTTTTGGGCGTTTCGTGCATTAGGCTTGGGAAAATGGGTGCACAGCCCAGACCGATTAGCAATAGTGAAAATGCCGCAAAATTAGCCCCCAATGGCAAAAGCAGACTCAACGCCCCAAGCCCGATTAAACATTGCCCCAAATGAATGAGCCACCGACTACTAAATTTTTCGCTCAAAAAGCCCGATGCAAAACGCCCAGCGGTTAAGCCGACATAATAAATCGACATGAATTGTGCCGCCGTCTCGGCTGCGATAAATCTCTGCGTTACCAAATACGTACTCGCCCACAAATCCACAACAGCCTCTATCGAAGAATAGAGAAAGAAGGTAATCAGGACTAATTTAGCCCCTGGCATGGCAACTGCCAGCCGTTTAGACGGTCGTACGCTCTCCCGTTTTTCTTTTCGTTCCTGCTTGGCAAAACGCCTCCAAAGGGGCAGAGAGCCTATCAAAATCAAGACCATGGTAAATTGCAAGATACTAATCGCCCTATAACCCAGACTCCATGAGCCAAAATTCAGGCTAAACGCCATAATAAGCGGGCCAATCAAAGCCCCCAATCCCCAAAATGAGTGCAGCCAGTTCATATGTTTCGCCTTATAATGCAGTGCCACAAAATTATTCAGCGTTGCATCCACAGTTCCGCCGCCAAACCCAAGCGGAACAGCTAAGAGACATAGTACTATAAAATTATACGAAAATGAAAAGCCAAGCAAAGCTGATGCCGTCATCGTTACGCTGGAAACAGCAATCAGCCCAGTATTAAAGCGTTGCACAATTTTATCACTCAAAAAGGCGGCTGTAATCGCACTAGCCGAAGAAATCATCGCAATAATCCCAGCGTTCCCTATCGGCACTCCCAAATCCAAGTGCATCACAGGCCAGGCACTACCCAACAAAGCCCCTTGCAAGCCCAAGCTCACAAAGGTAGCCAAAATTATAACCAACAAAGTTACCATCTATAAAAACCTCATTTCATAAGTAACGGATAATGTAGGGGCGGATATCATCCCAATGTCATTAACTTAAACGATTTATAGGGACGGGCGAACAGAGTTCGCCCCTACAACATCACCACCCGTAGGG
>WRKH01000199.1 GCA_009778175.1 Turicibacter sp. | reverse complement strand
TCCTTTTCCAGTAATATTTGCCATTTTTATTATATCACTTGGATCTGGGGTTGCCTTGTTTTTTTGTTACCTATCTATTGTACCTCAACATTTTTGATTTTTTCGATACTAGCTTTATTCAACTGTTCGAGATAGAGTTTGAACTCTTGCTCCATTTGCAAGAGGAAAATCATTTCCTCACTTTCGGCGTTTATCCCAAAATTAAAATCGACGGGATTCAAATCCAACTTTTGCAGCACGTCCCTAAAAATGAACGCACTCAACTTGCGTTTCCCATTCTCCGCATTCATAACGTGCATACGGCTACAAATGCCCTCCGCTAACTGCTCCTGCGTTAGCCCTTTTAACTTCCTGTGGTGCTTAATTATTTCTGCTTGGCTGTACAACATACAAACGCCTCCTTTCTCCTAAATTATACCACATATGACACAATTTTCAAAATGTCTCAAAACTGTTACTTTACAGAAATTTTTTTGTGCGTGATAATATTTAACAGGCGAAAAAAATTATAAAAAATCCGCATTTTACGCCTGATGCGGTGTTGGAGGGCAAAAAAATGAAATTTTTCAAGAAGATTGCTACATATGCAATGGCGGCGATTATGGTTTTGACGACCATACAGCCCATGCAAGCGGCGGCGGCACGGACTGTTACCGTGTTTAGAGTGGACGGCGAGGCAGCCTCAATCCACCGAAATGGTGCAAGGCACACTACTGCACGTCAGCGTACTCGCATTACTGCTGGCGATGAATTGGTTACTGGCAGGGCAACACAGGTGTATTTGAACATGGACGGCAATTCGCTGTTGAAAGTAGACTCCGAGAGCCGAGTGGCGTTTGAGTTGACGAGCGGCTTAATCGGCTTGACCGTGGCGGAAGGCAACGCCCTTGTACGAGTGGCGGAACAGGCGAGCGGACAGAGTTTGGAGAGCCGTGTGGGTAATGTGATTCATGCCGTGCGTGGCACGATGTTTACGATTGGGCATTTTAACGAAAATATCGTGTATATTGCGATGTTGTCAGGTAGCGGCGAAGTGGGCGGCGTGATGTTGGAGGAGGGGCAGATTTTAACATCATGGCATGAGGGCGATGAGTTGGACGTTAGCATTTCAGGAGCTGTTGTGCATGATTTGCTAGAAGACGGCACGAATATCGTCATTAGTGAGATTGTGATAAACGAACTCGACCAGTTTACCTTGCAGGAGATTTGGGATAATCAGGAATATTTGCTGGAGAATAGCGGATTTGTAACGGTGGAGGTTTTGGAAGAAGTGCTGCCGTTTATTGTTGTGAGTCCTGCTCCTACGCAAAATCAACCGCCACCGCAGAATAATGTTGATGTTTGGGATGTCGAGAATGATTTTGATGATTCTTATTGGAATGACGGCGGAGATGGTGGTTATTGGGTTGGGATACCTGATGTTGGAGATGGGGATGGGAATGGAGACGGTATAGGCGGAGGTACTGGTGGTGGTGGAACAGGCAGCGGCAGTACAGGACAAAGACCACCATCTTGGGGAATAGTCGAACCGCCCCTTGGTGCAGACGGTTTTTATATAATTTCAGAGTTTGCACATTTGCAATGGATTGCTAATTTTAGTATTGCGGCAAATGGTTATTTAGGGCTTAATCAACATTTCGTGTTTGCATATAACATGAATTTTAGACTTGCAAATGATATTGTGATACCCGAGGGCGTTCATTTTGGAAATTTAAGGACTGCTCGTCCTTTTACTACTTCTACAGGTTCTGCCGCCTTTACAAGTATTTTTACTGGAATATTTGACGGTGCAGGACACGCAATACGTAATTTTTCAGGCACAAGTTTTTTTACAAATTTAGATGGCGCAACCATAAAAAACCTTACAATTTATGGAAATGTAAATGCATTTAATGCTGGTGGCGTAGTAAATACACTTCAACAATCCACAAATGACATTCTCATCGAAAATGTCCATTTTGTTGGAAATGTAACGACTAACGGACAATATGCTGGTGGGATTGTGGGAGGAATTTTAAATACAAGTGCTGATGTAACTATCAGCAATGTCAGTTTTACTGGAAATGTAACGAATAATAACCCTAATACTGGGCAAAACCCAGCGGGTGGTATTGTCGGATTGATTGTTGGCGGCGGTGCAGATAATAGGATTGTAAATATAAGAAATGCAAGTTTTGTTGGTGGTGTAACTTCTAATAGCCCAAGCACCAATGCTACTGCTGCAGGAATAGTAGGACACTTTTATTCAAATAATCCAAATTCAAGTATAGAAAACGTGATGGTTGTGGGAAGTATCGTTTCTCCGAATGGGGCAAGAGCCGCTGGAATCGCCTCTACATCAGCACAATTTCCACAAATTTCAATAAATAATGGCGTTGTTATAAGCTCGCTAATACAAGGTGCAGAGCCAGGTATCGGTGGTAACGGGAGAAATACAGCTCGTGCAATTAGAAGAGGTCTTGATTCTTTTCAATTTACGGTTTTACCAAATAATATTTTTGCCCATGAAAATATACAAATGATACCCATTCCTACACCCAATCTCAACCCAAGCTGGCATGACATATCAAACATAGACGGTCAAGACGTAACCACCGCCCAACTACTAGACCAACTCTGGTGGGAAGCCAACTTAAACTTCGACTTCACAAACGTGTGGCAATGGAATCCAGGAGCGTTGCCGACCTTGCAAGGCTCGCCCGCTACGCCACCCACTATCCCCGCAGGGCTTGCGTTTTCGCCATTCGCCGCCGCCCTCGATTTGGATGAAATCGAGCAAGAGGGGCATGATATAGAATTTTGGGACATCGATTTGGACGACTTGCTGACTTTGACCCCTGAATTTGACGTTGTTTTTCCCGAAATCGATTTGGAGTTTGAGGATGATTTGGAGTTTGAGGGCGAGGAAGAAGAGGACGAATTTCCAAACCTAGACGACCTCCTAACCCCAACCCCTGAAATCGGCTTTGACGATGAAGGGAATCCGATTGTCGTGCATCCGCCCGTTGAGGAAGAGGACGATGAGGACGACGAAGACGAAACCGACAAGAAAGAGAATGAGGAAGACGACGAAATTGAGGACGAGGACGATGAGGACGATTCCGACCTTGACGAGTAGTCAAAATTAAACAGGCAGAGGGCGGCGGTCTGTCGCCCTCTAGATTGCAAAACGGAGGAGAAACATGAGTACATTTGATTCAAACAAGATCAAAAGCGACATTGCCGACCTTAAAAACAAGAAAAGCACATTGCTGTTATCCTTGCAGAACGACATAGATGAGATTATATCGAAGAAAAAGGCGAGTTTTGTGAACATAGGCGAACGTGCCTACACGCTTTCCCGCAAGGAAAAATCGGATAATTTAGCCAGTTTGGAGGCTGTGTTTGAGACAATCGACAAGCATAATGACGATTTAGCGGCAAAGGAACAGAAAAAGCTAGACATAGCCGCCCGCTACGATGAAGAAATCGATATGCTTGAAAAACTGATTCCGCTAATGCTCGCACAGCCCGAGCCCGAGCCACCCGCACCCACGCAAGCATTTTGTTCATCATGCGGAAAGTCATACGTGCTTGGCGAGGATTTATTTTGTATGGGCTGCGGGGCGAAACTATAAGGAGGTTTTACAATATGACTTGCAAAAATTGTAACGCACAGCTAAGCGAAACCGCCGCTTTTTGCAATAAATGCGGGACGAGGGTTGTGAAAGATGAGAAATGGAGCGTTGATTGATGGCGGTGCGGGCAGATTTGTAAATTTAAATGGCAGTATTCATTTCAATTACGCTCGTGCAGAAAATATGGGCGGCGGAAGCTGGAATTTTATCCAAATTAGATAAATCAGTAAAGGAGAAGAACATGACTTGTAAAAATTGCGAAAATCCCCTAGCAGAGGAGGCGACATTCTGCAATAAATGCGGTGCACAGCAACAGCTGTCCGTACAAAACACAAATGTAAATTTCATCTCGGTAGCAAAGGAAGGAGTTGGCGACATACTTGACAACGCCAATCTGTTTGCGGAAAAACATTTCGGTGCAAACAAAAACAAGATTTTGCTAGGTGTGGCGGGCTTGATTGTCTTATTTGTAATTGTAATTATCAATATTTCGGGTAATTCGCTTGGCGACAGACAGCTTGCACAGCGAGTTATTGGCACATGGGTTTCTGAGGAGAATTGGGGCAACGATACTGGACTAGAATTACACGCCAATGGCAATGCTGAGATGTTTGAAATTGACGGCTTCGGATTTAGAGAACCACTAGAAGAGTTTGTTTCTGCAACTTGGCGGGTTGAAAGCGAGGTTTCAGATTGGCTTGTGCTTACATTTTCATTTAATCCAAACTTCCCACAGGATATATTTACACTTAGATTTGAAATCAATTTTTCAAATCAACGTACACATCCGCAGACAAATGAATTAGTGTTTGGCGATTTTATGCTATTGCGCGAACCTGAAATAGAAGGTTTTTTGGGGGGCACAGGATGGGGGGCTACTGATTGGGAAGTGTGGGAACGCCGAGAATAAAGGAGGGAAAATATGATTTGCAAAAATTGCAGCGAACAACTACAAGTTGAAGCAGCATTCTGCAATAAATGCGGCACGAGAGTAAACGATTTACCGCAAATCCAACATTCACAGCAACTTCAACAATATAGAGAGCCGCCATACATTCCATCGCCGATACCAACCATAACCAGAGGCGGACAAATAAACTTACCCTATGAAATGAACGTGCAATCAAGCAATGTGGATTTTTTCCTTACGAATTATGCGGATTATTTCCCACGAGAGAAATTTTTTGGCATACGTGAGACCATGTTGCAGTTGTCCGTTGAAGAGATGCTTATTTTAAATCATCTTATGGGCATTTTGAAAAAGCCGCAAAAAATATGGTGGTTTTCGTTTTGGCTTGGTGGGTTGGGCGTGGATAGGTTTATGATTGGTAGTGTTGCGTTTGGTTTAGTAAAATTGGTGTTTGGGTTCTTCTCTTTCTTTTTCCTTTTCTTTTTCCTTGTTGCGAGTTTTGTTTGGTTAATTTGGTTAATTTTGTGGTTCGTTGACCTATTTCTAATAAAAAACGCTACGCAAGAATACAATTTCAAAAAACTAACCGAAACCTTGGCACAATTTAGGATTTATTAGATGTGGGGCAGAGTCCCACGGTTTAAGGAGGATATAGATGACTTGTAGAAATTGTCAAAACAGTTTAACGGAAAAAGCGTCTTTTTGCAATAAATGCGGAGCATCCGTTATTATAATAGAGCCTACGCCAATCGCACAACCGCCGCCTATTTTGCGGCCTGTATATCCGCAATATCAACAGCCGCAGCAACCCAACAACGTGCTAAAAATTGTCGTCGGCGTTTTAGTAGTCATTGGAATTATTTTCTTTCTCAGCAACTGGGACATATTTTCGCAACTGACAAATCCCACAATGGCAGGTACTTGGAGCAGAAGCTCGTCAAGTGGCAATTTGCCCTTAGTAATGCCGCAAAATATCGTGTTTACGGCAGGTAGCGATAACACAAGCGGTGCAGGGCATTTTATCGGCGGAATAACGGGGATTCGCCATAATTTTAACTGGACTTTGCAAGGCGGAACATTTACAATGACACGTTTTCCAGGCGATTTAGAAGTATTTTCCGTGGTAATGGCTGTGCAGGGCAGTCGGCTGACTTTTACCTATCCTAACGGAAGCTCGGTTACATTTACTCGACAGTGATTGCAAAAATAAATGTGGCGAAAATATAAAAACGCAAAATCAAAAAAGGAGAAAAATATGAGCTGTACAAACTGCCAAAACCCACTAGCTGTCGGTGCGAAATTCTGCAATAAATGCGGCAAAGCACAAAAGCAATCCACACAAAACAGTCAAATATGCGGTTATTGGCTACTGGAGAATTCCAACAATCCAAGCTACTTGCCTTATATTAACCAAGAAATCAAAATGATAAACCACTATTTACCCAATGGAACAGGTGCAGTTTATTACGTTGATGAATCGCTTGTTACGATCGGAAACGGTGCACTATATTGTGTTTTGCCCTTCCGCTGGCAACACGAAACAGCCGAACGAATAATTTACTCCCTTAACATTGACGGCAATCAAGTAGTCGAGGGAATGGCTTTTGGTATACAGGGTACAAATCTAACGACAAGGCTTGACGATGGCACCATTACAGCCGATATAAAATTATCGGACAATTTTGGTCAAGTCTTGTTTACAGCCAAAGACGGTTCGCAGACTAACACAGCGGCAGAAATTGCAGGTACAGTGGGCAGCATTGTGGGCTCGTTTGCTCTTGGATTTATCGAAGGAATGTTTGAATATTAGGAGGTGCAGCAATGGAAGAAAAACAGATTTTTTGCTTAAATTGCAACAACAAACTAGCGAAAACTGCCAATTTTTGCAATAAATGCGGCACGCCAGTTACTTGGCAACCCGAACCAGACAAAAAACAGCCCATATTATACACGATAGCCGACAAAACCTATTCTACGTTAGACCTTGTAAACAACAAAACGTCTTCATTTTTGGAGAAAGCAAACAAAGTTGCCAAGGAAAAATTGGGCAACAAAGGTAAAATGTAAAGGAGAATTTTATGATTTGTAAAAATTGCAACACACAGTTGGAAGTAACCGCCGCTTTCTGCAACAAATGCGGCACAAAAATAGCAAACGAAATCGCCACGCAACCGTCGTCAAAAAAATCCACAAAAATTAAAATTATCATCTCAGCCGTTTTGGTGGTGCTGGTAATCGGCGGAACGGTCGGATTTATGTTTCTTTTTGGCGGCGGCGAGGACAATGTGGCGGATTTACAACTAGCCACTGCCGATATAGCGGAAGACACGCCAACTACAAATACAGCCGAAATCGTCCAATCCAATGCAGATGAAGAAGAAGATAGTGCAGAAGAAAACGGCTTACGGATTGCCACGGAATTTTTAAGTGGATTTACGACGCTGTTTTTGGATTCGGACGAGCAAGTCATTTATTTGGGCAATTTGATGGGAATTGATACAAGCGGCGAAAGTTGGGAAGTACGTCAAGTCATAGACAACCAATTTTTTGAAACATCTTCTTTTCCAGCGAATGTTTCAGCCGAGCCGTCATTTTTTAATAATGGTGCAATGAGTGCCTTCGATTTTTCCATATTTGATATTGGTGAAACAGGATTATTAATAGGTGTAACGACTACTTCCATGTTCGCCAACGGATATAATCCCATGCACGTCTTCAAATATGTAAACGGACAATACATTGAAATAGGAATGATCGAGCCAGAAGCACAATTATTTAGAGACACCAACGGCAGATTGATATTGCGAGAGGGGCATTTTTGGTGGGGTTCTGTAAAAATTTCTTACGTAACTTTTGCGGATACCACTATTAACCGCCAAATTATAGTAGAATGGAACGATGACCCAGGTGGCAATCATTATGATGCTTTTATCGAGTTGGGTCCAGGAGTGTCGTTAATGGGTTTAGCATCACTCCGTTTGGAAAGCCTCGAAGAGGAAATTAGGGCAACGGCAATGCCAATCGCACAGGCAAGGTTTAACGAAGTTGCACAAAATGCACAAATTGCTCAACCAACACCGCCAGTCGCACCAACCGCCAACGCCGAGGAAGATTTACGTCAGCAAATGATAACTTCAATAAGCGGGTTTTCGGGATTTGCTGACAATATTTCTGCATACATTGGCACAAATTTTGCATTGCTTACGATTACTGATCATTTTGATACAGAAATAATCCCATTTATTTATAATGCAGGCACATTCAACAGAGCCAACAGCATATTTTCTCGCTCTAATATGGAAGTTAGCAATATTTTTGTACACCCACAATACAACGCTTTTTCAACTAACCATTGGGGTTGGGCTTGGAGAACTACTTTTACAACACACACAATACAAGGTGGACAATTTGTACAACAAAATATTCCATCATTTGGAACAAGCGTTCAACTTACAGGACTGGGAGATTCCGCCGCAGCCATTGCAAGATTAAACAATTCTGCACCATTGCAACATTTAACCTCCACAGACAACATTGTCAACTTGCGAAACGCAAGCGGTGCAATTTTTCCAGGAAGCAGCACTCGGTTACTAAACGAAGATGATTTTACAAATTTTCCTTTGTCAGCTGCCGAACTTCGCATAGCCCGCAACGAAATTTTCGCACGGCACGGCAGGCTTTTCGTTGCAGAAGACCTGCAAAGCCACTTTAACAGCCTACCGTGGTACAACGGCACAATCGCACCCGCCGATTTTACCGAAAGTATGCTAA
>WRKH01000198.1 GCA_009778175.1 Turicibacter sp. | reverse complement strand
AGCCCCCACGGTTTTAATTCTTTGGTATGTTGCCGACCATTGCTAAACTCATCTGGTCTTTTTGGAAGATTTTTTCGGCTAGTGCATAAAATGAGTCTAGAGTTATCTGGTCGATTTTTGTGATTAATTCATCGGGGGTAACAATCTTGTCTAACATCAACATCTGACGACCTATGCTCGTCATTCGGTTGGCGGCACTCTCCAAACTCATTATGAAACTGCTCTTTATCTGCTCCTTCGTCTTGTCTAGCTGAATTTGGCTGACCTTATCCGTAAAAAGTGCCTTTACCTCGGCTAAAATTAACTCCGTAACCTCGTCCGTCTGCTGCGGTGCCAGAGCGGCGTAAATCGAGAAAATTCCCGTCTCTATAAATGACGTAGGGTAGGTGTAAATCGCATACGATAACCCCCGCTCCTCTCGGATTTTTTGGAATAATCGCGAACTCATTCCGCCGCCCAAAATACTGTTTAATGCCGCTAAATCGTACATTTCAGGCACGCCCGTTGGTATGCCTGGATACCCGAAACATAGATGTACCTGCTCTATATCCTTCTCCTTTTTGATAAAAGCGGGCGTGTAGAACTGCGTGGCGGCGGCGGGAGCTGTGGGAGCGGCAAAATTTACCCCAAAAATTTCCTTTATTTTGCCCACCACGTCGGAATTTTTTATATTGCCCGCCACGGCGATGAGTGTCGTCTGCGGCGTGTAGCGGCGGGACATATATGCCTTTATTGCGGCGTTGTCAACGGCGGCTATGCTCTCGGGAGTACCCAAAACTCGATAACCCAGCGTGTCGTTTTTGTAAATCGCCTGTTGGAGGAGATCGTGTACCAGATCGTCGGGCGAATCCTCGTACATGCTGATTTCCTCCAAAATTACGTTCCGCTCCTTCTTGATTTCTTCGTTGTCAAATTTGGCGTTAAAAAACATATCGGATAATACGTCCAGTGCTATGTCAAAATGTGTGTCGAGGGTGCGGGTGTAAAAACAGGTGTGCTCCTTTGTTGTGTAGGCGTTCATCTGCCCACCCACGGCATCCATTACGTCCGCTATCTCCTTGGCGGTGCGTTTTTCCGTCCCTTTAAAAAGCATATGTTCGATGAAATGGGAGATGCCGTTTAACTCGGCGGTTTCGTCCCGAGAGCCGTTTTTTACCCAAATTCCGAAAGAAATCGACCGCACAAAGGGCAAATCTTCCACAATTATACGAAGCCCATTGTCAAGTGTCGTAAGCTCTGGTAAATTTATCATCTGCGCTCCCGTCTGTTTCGGTCGGGGCGGCGATCTCCCCCTCTGTCTCGGCGGTCTTGTCTATCGAATTTGTCTGAAAAAGAACCGCCCTCGGGTGCAGGGAGCGTGGCTTTGTGCGAGAGATTCAAGCGGCCCTGATCGTCTATTTCCAGCAATTTTACCGCTAATGTGTCGCCTACGTTTACCACGTCCGTTACGTTTGCGACACGCTCGTGGGCAAGCTGCGAGATGTGCACCAAGCCCTCTTTCTCGATGGCTATCTCTACAAATGCCCCAAAATTCATTATTCTCGTAACCTTGCCATTGTAGACCTTGCCCACTTCCGGCGGGTTGACAATGCCGTTTATAATCTCGGCAGCGTGGCGAACCTTGTTCACGTCCTGATCGCAGATGAATACCCTGCCATCGTCCTCCGTGTCGATTTTGTCCACGCCCGATTCCTCGATTATCCGCTTGATTACCTTGCCTCGAGTGCCGACCACTTCGCCGATTTGTTCGGGATTTATGCGAACAATCATAATCTGCGGTGCGTAGGTTGACAATTCTTCTCGAGGTGCGGGGATTGCGGGCAGCATGATGTCGTTCAAAATGAGCATACGGGATTTTTCCGTCTGTTCGAGGGCGGCTTTGATAATTTCGGGCGTTAGTCCCTGGATTTTCATATCCATCTGAATGGCAGTAATGCCGTCCTTTGTGCCAGCCACTTTGAAATCCATGTCGCCGAAAAAGTCTTCGAGCCCTTGAATGTCCGTGAGCAGGACAAAATCATCGTCGGAATCGCCCACAACCAGCCCCACGGAAATGCCCGCCACGGGTTTTGTAATCGGCACACCAGCCGCCATTAGCGAGAGCGTGCTAGCACAGACCGCACCCTGTGAAGTCGAGCCGTTTGAGCTCAAAACTTCCGAAACTAGTCGGATAGAATAGGGAAAATCGTCCTCGTTGGGTAAAACAGGCACAAGCGCCCGCTCCGCCAACGCTCCATGTCCGATTTCACGCCGTCCAGGCCCTCGGGAAGGACGTGTTTCGCCGACCGAGTAGCTGGGGAAATTGTAATGGTGCATATAGCGTTTGTTCTCTTCCGCCAAATCCAAGCCGTCAAGGCGTTGTGCATCCCGCATAGAGCCGAGTGTTGTAATTGTCAGCACCTGCGTTTGCCCACGGCTGAATAGAGCCGAGCCATGCGTACGCGGCAAAATATCGACCTCGGCGGTCAGTTTGCGGATAGCGTCCAAGCCCCTGCCGTCAGGGCGTTTGTGTTCACGCAGAATCATGCGGCGTACCGTTTCTTTTTCAAATTTGTAAATCGCCTCGTCCAAAAGGGCGCTGTATTCCTCGTTATCGTCCGAATCGAAGGAGGGGAGCAGGTTTTGGTTTAACTCGTCCGTTATGAGACTCACGGACTCCTCCCGCTCCTGTTTGGCATCTGTAAAGACCGCCTCTTCCATACGTTCGGAGGTTATATAGCTGGTTACTTTGTCGTAAAAATCCTTGGGAATATCGTGTTTATCGTAACTGTGTTTGGCTTTGCCGTGCTCGGCAACGATTTTGTCGATGACCTCGATAATTTTTTTGTTCTCCTCGTGGGCGAACATAATCGCCTCAAACATGGTGTCGTTGGAAATTTCGTTCGCACCCGCCTCAATCATCATAACCTTTTCACGGGTGGAAGCAACGGTAAGGAACATTTGGGAAATTTCCCTATCCTCGGCGTTGGGATTGACCACGAGTTTATCATCGATTAAGCCAATATTAACGGCAGCGATAGGCCCGTAAAAGGGAATATCGGAGATGGAAAGGGCGATGGATGCACCGATAGCCGCCGCAACGTCGGGACCGTTGTCCTGATCGACGGACAGCACGGTTGCCACCACGGCAACGTCGTTCCGATAGTCGTCAGGGAAGAGCGGCCGCATCGGTCTATCGATAAGCCGAGAGGTAAGGACAGCCCGTTCTGTGGGGCGACCTTCCCTTTTTATAAAGCCGCCAGGAATTTTTCCCACGGCGTACAGGCGTTCTTCGTAATCCACGCTAAGCGGGAAGTAGTCGATGCCTTCTCTGGGCTTGGTTGAGGCAGTGGCGGTTACGAGAACCACGGTTTCGCCGTACCGCATAAGTACCGCACCGTTGGCTTGTTCAGCCACTCGGCCTATTTCCGCCTCCATTGTTCTGCCAGCTAGTTCAAATGTGTATTTTGACATATATTCTCCTATTTTCTAAGCCCTAAGTCAGCTATAAGTTCACGGTAGCCCACGACATTCCGTTGCATGATGTAGTCCAAAAGTCCGCGGCGTTGCCCTACTAGTTTGAGCAAACCTCTGCGTGAGTGGAAGTCTTTCGGGTGGGTACGCAAATGGTCGGTCAGGTGGTTAATCCGAGCCGTGAGCAGAGCCACCTGCACCTCAGGTGAGCCTGTGTCTGTTTCCGTTCTGCCATGTTTGGCAATAATTTCTTTTTTGTTAATCATTTATTATCCTCCATATTTGTTTTTCGCCTATCGCCAAGTCGGTGGTTGGAGTGGGTCCAGGCCGCCTAGCGGTAGGTATGGTTTTATTATAGCACGAATTTTGCGAGTTGACAAGCAGCAGTTTTCAAAACCGTGGGGCTCTGCCCCACACCCCGCAAGGGGGCTAGCCCCCTTGTTCCTCTGGAAACGCCTAAACGGTGTCCACAGGACACCAGGCGCGCCCCTTCGTTCGTTCGTTATTGGATCGTGGTGTGGATACAATCGTTGCAAATTTATAGTGGTTTACGGAAATCCATGAGCTACTAAGTCTTAAGGTTGCGGGGATTTGCCTTCGAATCCGCATTATCATTGTAGCAAATTGCTTTTGGACTGTCAACAAAAAACCTACCCGACTCAGCAGGTAGGCTTTATTGCTAGAATTTTGCTTTTGCTAAATTTTGGTAATCTTAGTTGCCAATACCGAAAATACCGCCAGTTGTAGCCTCCCATGTAAGCATAGCATTTGCGAAAGTGGATGGCATTTCTATAACTCGGTTGCCAACATACTCAAGGCGGGTGTGCCAATCAGCCCAACCACGCCAGTTGTACTTTGATTCGGCACTACACATACTACAGGGGCAGCACCATCTCCGATGTTTGCCAACCTTGCCGCAGTCAACGCCTGTCCGATAGGCATCGCTTAAGCTACTGCTCTGCTCTGTATGACGAAAAGCTCTGCTCTGCCGATTATAACACAGTTAGTCAAATTTGTCAACCCCTTCCTGCAAATTTTTTGCTTTTCGTGAGCCGATTTTGAAACTCACCTTTGATGTTATGCAACATCAATTTTTAATTGTAAACTTTTCCAACTAGACTTTTTTGGCAACTTTTACAACTCCAATCTCTTCAACCCCAACGCAGCCCTATAAACCTCTTTTTTGGGTAGCCCCGAATCCTGTGCCACTACGCTAATCGCCTCTTTTAGCGATATTTGTTGCCGTATCATCGTATCAACCAACATCGCCTCAAGGGAGAGGGGAGCTTTAAGCTCTGGGGTAAATTCCACATACGCCACCCCAGTATATTCGCCTTTTTCCGCCTTTGGATTGTCCTCCAACTCAGCCAATACTTGAATTGCCGTGCCCCTATAAGTTCGTTCAAATAATTTTGTCATATCGTTGCAAAGGCAGATTTTCATCTCGGGATAATGAAAAGCCAGTAGTGCTGCCGTCTTTAATATCCTTTTCGGCGACTCATAAAACACAAGGGCAATATTTTCCCGAAAGCCGCTAAACGCCCTCAAAATCTCACTCTCTTTGCGTGGCAAAAAGCCGATAAATAAAAACGGCTCGGCAGGAAATCCAGACACAGCCACGGCGTTTATAACAGCGGAAGCACCGCTTACTGCCACGACATCTATACCCACCTGCGAGGCAGCCGCAACCAATAAAAAGCCAGGATCAGAAATGCAAGGCATCCCAGAATCGGATACCAACGCAATACTCTGTCCCGACTTGAGCATATCGAGCAAAATTTCTTGCCTTTTCAACTCGTTTAACTTGTGATAGGAGATAAATTTCTTATGTGCTATCCCGAGCAATTTCAGCAAAACCCCCGTGTTACGAGTGTCCTCAGCGGCAATGACATCAACCTCCGATAAAATAACCCGAGCACGTTCGCTAATCTCGCCAATATTCCCTATAGGAGTGCCAACCAAATACAATTTAGCCTCAAGAATCAAACCCACCTCCCCTCTGCATTTATAAAAAATATCAACAACACAACAGGGGTCGAAAAAAATCCAACCCCTGTACAACAAACCCACTGCCCACAGCGTAAAACATAACAACCGTCCGATTCAAACCAATGTAGAAAAATTTTACAAACGAGCGGGTCTGGGGGCGCGCCCCCAGCGGGGTGTGGGGCAGAGCCCCACGGTCTTAAGAACCTATAGCTTTGCTTACCTCTTCGGCGAAATCTTCTTTTTTCTTTTCGATGCCCTCGCCCGTTTCGTATCTTGTGAAATTGGCTATGGAAACCTTTGAGCCGATTTTTGATGAAATGGAGTCGAGATACTTTGCTACAGTTAAATCGCCGTCTTTTACATACTCCTGCTCCATTAAACACATGGCAGTTAGATTTTTAGCAAGACGACCCTCGGCTATCTTTTCAAGAACCTGAGGAGGCCGCTTTTTGGTGTTCTCCTCCTCTTCGTTTAAGGTCAACTGCATGACGATTTCCTTTTCCTTGGCTATAAAATCGGCAGGAACATTTTCACGAGCGATGAAAAGAGGCGACATTGCTGCTATCTGCATACAAATGTTGCGACCCGCCTCGGTTACATCATCGTTGATTACATCGGAATTCAACTCCAACATAACAGCTACTCGGCCGCCGCCGTGTATGTAGCTGATAATTGTACCGTTTGCACTAGCCTTGAACCTTGTGAATCGGCGAATCCCTATGTTTTCGCCGATTATAGCCACTTTTTGGGTAAGGGCATCTTGTATCGTCCCTCCCTCTGGCCAACTATCCGCCAAAAATGTATCTATATCTTCGGCGTTGGATGATAGTGCAAGTTTTGCCACCTGATGTACATAATCTATAAAATCTTGATTCTTTGCAACAAAATCGGTTTCGCTGTTTATCTCAACGATCGCTGCACTCTTGTTGTCGTCCGCCACATGAACATGAACCAAACCTTCGGCGGCTACCCTGCCCGCCTTTTTTGCGGCGGCGGCAAGCCCTTTTTCACGCAAAATTTCGCCAGCACGGACTAAATCGCCCTCCGCCTCCACCAAAGCGTCTTTACAAGCGGACATTCCCGCCCCGCTTTTTTCTCTCAATTCTTTTACCATTGCTGCTGTTACAGCCATATTATCAGTCCTTCTCAATTTTATTGTTTTTGTGCCTCTTCAGATTTTTTCGCCTTTTCTGGCTCTTCGGAGGTAGTTTCAGCCTGTTCGCCCTGTTTCGCCTCTAACACAGCATCCGCCATTTTGCCCGCAATTAGCTTTACAGCTCGGATTGCATCGTCATTCCCTGGTATAACATGGTCGATTTCATCGGGGTCGCAGTTGGTGTCCACTATTGCGACTATCGATATGCCCAAATTTCGAGCCTCTTTTATCGCAATATGCTCTTTTCGAGGGTCAACAACGAATATAACGGAGGGGACACGTTTCATCTCCTTTATGCCGCCCAAATTTCGGCTCAATTTCTCCATCTCGTGCATTAGTTGGGCAACCTCTTTTTTAGGTAAAATCTCAAAAGTACCCTCCTCTTGCATACGTTCCAAATCCTTTAGACGTTGCACACGAGATTGTATCGTTTTGAAATTCGTGAGCATACCGCCGAGCCAACGCTCGTTTACATAGAACATTCCGCAACGTAGTGCCTCTTCTTTGATGGATTCCTTTGCCTGTTTTTTCGTGCCTACAAAAAGCATATCGCCACCAGCACTAACTATGTTAGACACGGTTTTATAGGCTTCGTCCACCTTATGCACTGTCTTTTGCAGGTCGATAATGTAGATACCATTACGCTCTGCAAAGATATAGGGAGCCATTTTGGGATTCCAACGCCTCGTTTGGTGTCCAAAATGCACGCCCGCCTCCAAAAGTTGCTTCATACTTATTACTGCCATTTTCTTTCCTCCCATGGTTTTTTCCTCCACCGTTCATACCCCAACCCCCGCCGCCTTGAAAAGCGGACAAATTTTAATATTCTTTTGGGGCAGGTCTAATATCGCACCACGAGTGCAAACGGTGTGTGTTATTTTACTTGCTTACTTGCAAAAGTGATTGTATACTAACTATCAAGATTTGTCAATAGTTTTATCATTTTTTTCCTCTGCCCTGGCAAAATGCCTCTCCGCCTTGCGAGAAGATGTAAACATTGTTTTGTATTAACACGTAAAGCTATGGCATTTGTGCTTGATTTTTCAGTTCAGCAAGTCGGGCTTCTGTTATCCTTGCGCTCTGCCGCATAGCTTCAATGGCTTGGAAGGGAACAGCATTTTGAAATGCTGTTATTAGCATTTCTTCTGCCAATTTCTGTTTTTCCGCTTGTGCCGCTCTCTGCTCTCGCCGTTTCATATAATCCTTTAACTGTTCCAACTCATTTCTGCGATTCAAGGCATCGTTCACAAACTCGTTGGGGGTTACGGCTTTCTTAACTTCATCTGCTAATTCCAATGCTATTGGATTGGCTACTGCTTGCATACGGATTACCTCCTCGTTTTGTATTAGCACATAAAGCTATAGTGTTTGTGCTTGATTTTTCAACTCAATAAGCCTAAAATCTGATATGCCTGCACTTTGACTCATGGCTTCAATTACTTGAGAGGGAGCACCATTTTTAATAGCCATGATTATCATTTTTTCCATAGCCCTCTGCTCTGTAACTTGTGCCAATTTCTGCTCTCGCCGTTTCACATATTCCCTAAACTGCTCCAACTCATCTTTTCGGTTCAAGGTATCATTTACAAACTCGTTGGGGGCTACTGCTTTCCTTACTTCGC
>WRKH01000197.1 GCA_009778175.1 Turicibacter sp. | reverse complement strand
GGGCAGAGCCCCACGGTTTTAATCTTTTGACCTTATGTAGGCTTGGATGAGACGGTTTAGGTTTTCGTAATCTCGTTTGTCCATGGTGGAGACGGCGGAATGAATGTAACGGCAGGGTACGGCAATACCGATACAGGGTGTGCCTGTGTGAGCCGTGTGATAACGCCCCGAATCCGTGCCGCCCATGCCGCTGCGGCGATATTGCCATGGGATTTTGTGCTGGTCTGCCACGGCGACTATTTCGTCCAAATATTTTGTCTGATAGATGGAGGAACGGTCGGCTAGGGAAAGGCATGGGCCTGCTCCCTGCGTGGTTACGTGATCTTGGGGGTCGATGCCCTCTAAGTCGGCACAAATCGTGCCTTCGATGTTGATGACTAGGTCGGCGCGGAGGGCTTTTGCGGCGACTGCCGAGCCTCGCAAACCTACCTCTTCCTGTGTGCAGAAAATGCCTGTCATCTTGTTCGGCAAATCGGATTTTAAGGTCTCGATTATCGCCGCACAGCCCACTCGGTCGTCTAGGGCTTTGGTTTTGACTTTATGTTCGCCGAACTCCACATATCCGCTTTCAAAGGCGACAAAATCCCCTGGGGAGGTGTGTTTTTCCGTGTCCTCCTTTTTGTCGCAGCCGATGTCTATGTAGAGGGAGTCGATTTTTACCGTGGCACTCGTGTCGTCCTCCAAATGTATGGGCTTTATGCCGATAACGCCAGGGACTTTTTCCTTGCCAACGAAAACGTGCGTGGAGGGCAGAATCCGTGGATCTACGCCCCAG
Source organism: Turicibacter sp. (assembly GCA_009778175.1). Taxonomy (GTDB): domain Bacteria; phylum Bacillota; class Clostridia; order Lachnospirales; family WQUN01; genus WRKH01. The sequence goes on along the minus strand of WRKH01000197.1, from coordinate 7,371 downwards.
GAGGCGAATTTTATCGTGCCGTCCTTTTCGATGGATTTCACGCACAAGCCCACCTCGTCCATGTGGGCGCTAAGGGCGATGTGCTGCCCTTTGGCGTTGCTATTTTTGGTGGCTATGAGATTGCCCATTCTGTCGATTTTCAGCTCATCTACATGGCCTTCGAGTTCGGCTTTTATAAGGTTGCGTACCTCGTCCTCAAAGCCCGGCAAGCCGCAAGCCGCCGTTAATTTTTCTAGTAACATCAAAACCATTCCTCCTCTCCGTTCCAGTCTTGCAGGCTCATAATGTAGTCCGCAATCAGTTTGCCGCAGCTTTTTATGTCTGCAATGTCAACCGTTTCCACGGTGGAATGCATATATTTTAGCGGAATGGACAAAAGAGCCGTGATAACGCCGCCCTCGGTTATCTGAATGACCTCGGTGTCCGTGCCGCTCATATGCGGCAGCACCTCGATTTGGTGCTTTGTGTTGTGCTTTTTGGCGACTTTTTTGAGGTCGTCAAAGAGTTTGCGGTTGATGTTCGGGCCGATGCCGATTGCTGGGCCGTCCCCCATTTTTATCGTTTTGTCTTCCGATAGCCCAGGCATATTGGCAAAGCCCACATCAACGATGATTGCGATGTCAGGTTTTAGGTCGTACGCCACCGTTGTTGCACCTCGGCAGCCGACTTCTTCCTGTGCAGATGCTACAAAATATACGTCTGCATTGTGGTTGAAGTCTTTGAGGGCTTTTGCGGCGTGGAACATAGCGGCGATGCCAGCGGTGTCGTCCAATGCACGACCTGCTAATTTGCCATTTTTCAGTTCCTTGACCTCTTGGTTAAAGGTGATGATGTCGCCCACACGGATTAGTTTTTCCAGTTTTTCCTTGGAAAAGCCCGTGTCGATAGCCATGTCCTTGATTTCAATGGATTTTTTCATTTCGTCGGGACTGGTGAGGTGGGGCGGTTTTATGCCGATAACGCCGTAGATTGGTTCTTTGCCGTGGATAGTAACTTCGGTGGCAAGGATATTACGTTTATCAATACCGCCCTGTCTGGTAAATTTGACGAAGCCGTCGTCGCAGAGTTGAGTTACCATCATGCCGATTTCGTCCATATGGGCACAGACCATGACTTTTGGGGCATTTTTTGTTTTTTTCGCACCTGGTTTATGTGCGATTAGGTTGCCCATTTTGTCGATGGTTACGGTGGTGTAGGTTGCGAATTTTGGTTCGATCAGTTTTGCTAGTTTGGTTTCAAAGCCCGCTACGTGCGGGGTTGTTGCCATTTGTTGTAGGAATTTTTTCACGTTTGCACCTCTCTTTGCTTTTTTCATAAGTATGACGGTTTATTTTGGGTTTGTCAAGTTTTTAGTTATTCTACCTTCCGCCTCTTTTTCCCCTATTGAATTTGGAGATGGATTTTCCCCATTCTCGGCGTTCACGCATATAGGCGGTTTTGTCGTCTACATATCTCGTTTCACGCTTTTGATATATATAGCGTTCCCAGTGTTTGGCGGATAATTCGCCATTCTCTATCGCCGTTTTTACCGCACAATCGGGCTCCGTATTATGTTGGCAATTACTAAAACGACATCGGCTAAATAGTTCCTCAATATCGGAAAATACGTATTTTATGCCTTCTTCGGCGTTGTATAAGCCCAGTTCCCTCATTCCAGGCGTGTCAATAACCATCGCACCGTTGGGTAACATGAATAATTGGCGATGCGTTGTCGTGTGGCGACCTCGGCTATCGTCCTCTCGAATCGCCTTCACGTCCATCACATTGCTGTGCATGAGTGCGTTTATTAGCGAAGATTTGCCGATCCCCGACATCCCCAAAAATACCGATGTTTTTTGTGGTCGCAGATACTCTTCCAATTCGTGTAGCCCAAACCCTGTATGGCTAGAAATTGCGTGTACTGGCACGTTCGGCACGGCATCTCTTACTTCGGCTATCTTTTTTTGAAAATTATCGTCCAAATCCGCCTTTGTAAGGATAATCACAGGCGTTCCGCCGCTCTGCTTGGCTTGCGTAAGGTAACGGACAATTCGACTCAGGCTAAAATCTTGATTTAGCGAGGTTATGATAAAAACATAATCAAAATTTGCCGCAACTACCTGCTCATATGCCGTTTTTACGTGCCCAGCGGAAGATCCCAAAAAATCCGCTCGGGAAAATTTTGTGTATCTAGGCAATAATTCCGTAACAAGCGAAATGCCGTTTTCGTTATACTGCATCAGCACAAAGTCGCCCACGCAGGGCAAATCCTCCCGTATCTGGGCATTATGATAAAATGTACCCTTTAAAGTGGCGGCAACTTCGCCGTATTCGGTAATGATTGTATAGCGTTCCCGCTGCAGTTCCGTTATTCTGCCAACCGTTGGCTCATTGGCTAAATTCCCTCTATATCCATAGTCTTTCAAATTGATTTTTTTCGTCATTTTTTCTCCTTATAATCACTGTAAAATTGTCAAAAAATACGCACAAAAAAACCGCAAAACTTCTGCGGTTAAGGTACGCTCACAAAAGATTTGTTTTTGCGGCACAACAAAGAGTCCTTTCCTTTCGTTGCACCAAATATTAAGTTTTATGTAAAAATCACCAATATAGTCGCACTCATAGAACATCACTCCTTTTTTTGAAATTGAAATATGGTATAATTATAGCCGAACATTTGCAAGCGGTCAAGCGGTCGCAAAAAAATTTTACAACACCCCAAATCTATGTTAAAATAAAATCCTACACCAAGAAAGGGGTTTTTGAAAACCATGTTACTAACAATAGGAATGATAGTAAAAAACGAAGAAGAATATCTGCGCAACTGCCTAAACGGCTTGAAGCCGATATTAGAACAAGTAGACAGCGAGCTTATCATATGCGATACTGGCTCAACCGATGCCACCGTGGAAATAGCACGTGAATTTACCGATAAAATAATCGAGGTGGAATGGCGGAACGATTTCGCCTGGGCTAGGCAGAAAACCCTCGACCGTGCTCGGGGTAAATGGTATATGTACCTAGATGCCGATGAAATATTTCAAGATGTTAACGATTTAATTGAATTTTTTAACAGTGGCGAACAAAAAGAATACGGTTGTGCTACCTTCGCATTAAACAATGTTACACACACAAACCAACTCATGGCATCTTTTAATCCCTTGCGTCTATACAGGCTGAAAAAAGGGATGCAATGGCATGGCAAGATACACGAACATATAAAACCTGTTTATCTGCCCATGAAAACATTAAAATCTTTGGCTCTTCACTACGGTTACGACTATCGAAATGAGGCAGAAAGACTAGAAAAACAGGATCGTAATCTAAAGCCAATGCTTGAAATATATGAGAATGATCCAAAAGACACCCGAAATATTTTTCAGATTCTACTGCAATACGGCTCGTCTGAAAATGTCGAGGATTTCGATAAACTAGCTAATGAAGCTCTAGAAATTTACAAAACTGAGCCCAAGGACAGCTTCTACCACGCCATTATACAAAATGTAGTAGGATTTCATGCTAAGAGACTCCGACACAAGGAGCTTGTTGAGCTTACGAAAGATTTTTTTGAAAATACCGAACCTCAAGCAAATGCATATTTTATCAAATTTAATGAGGCGTTGGCACTTCAAACCTTGAAACGCTACGAAGAGGCAGCAGATTCCGCCGTTGCTGCGTATGAATTTTTGAAAAAAAAGGAACGTAACGAAATAAACAATCAAGTTCTCTCCATAGTTGGTATGCCGCATTTGGAAGCATCGACCATCGTTATTACTATAGTCGCCAACTACATAACCAGCGGCAATTTCGACCAAGCGGCAAGCTGGCTAGACAGCCTAGACGAGAGCGACAAACGCAAAAACACCGACCTTTACAGCGTTTTCGTCAACCACGTACTAAAAGAAAAAATCGACAACATTTCCAAATTATACGATTACGTAACAGGCAAATTCGGCATCGACTCGCCGCAATATTCCAATATGTTAAACGCAATCGAGTCCAACATCAAGGACAAGAACCAAAAGAACCGAGTTTCGGCGGAAATAATCAAAGGCCACGAAGACCTAGGCGACGGTTACATTCGGTTGCACCGTTTACGCCATCTCGATGCCGCCATTAGCCAGACCGCCGAGACCCAGCAGGAGCTCGACTATTTCATGCGTGAACCTGGCCCATTTTCGCAATATTTCGCCGATGTGTTACTCATTGCAATGAAGTACAAGCATGATATTTCCGCCCTTGCGGACAAGATGCGAGTAACAAACACACGGTCATTCGTCTACAACGCCGTCCGCACGAACCACAATATCAGCGATATTTTGATAAATTACATAGATGAACTAGATTTCGCCGAGACCTGCACCTCAATCCGCGCGCTCCGCCTAGTAAGCGGAATGTTAGCCGCCGTAACCGACCGTGAGGCGATAATGGATTACCTAAAAGACGACAAGGACAAAAAGCAGCTTCAACTATTTGAGATGTTCACACGTGTACGATACAAATACCTCTGTGCAACATACAGTCCAGACATTTACTGCGACGAGAGCGTCTTAGATCTCCCAGAAGAAGACGCATTTGTCTACTACATTGGCAGGGCATACGAGTGCAAGGACACAAACGACACCGCTGGTTACGCTCAAAATCTCCGTCTCTCCCTAAACGTATCCCCTGACAAAAACTCCTTAGTAGCCCAAATAGCCGCCAAATTAAAAGAAGAAACCTCTGGCCCAACAATAAAGGAGCAACTAGCCGAGCAAACATCACGCTTAAAATCCATAATTTACACCATGATAAACACAGGCAACTTCTCCGAGGCTCAAAAAATCCTAGAAACCTACGAAACAATAAACCCATCCGACCCAGAAATACCAAAAATACGCAGTCTCATGCAAGACTAAGACCGTGGGGCTCCGCCCCACCACCCCGCAAGGGGGCAAGCCCCCTTGACCCCCAACGTTCGTTTTTGGTGGTTCGTGGCTTTGCCCAATCGCTACAAATTTGTTGGTGTTCGGGGGAATGGAACGCCGAATGGACGTAGGGGCGGATAATATCCGCCCGTGGGGCTGGGCGGATTGGTAAGAGGAACGGAGTAATTTTGCCCAACGGCAAAAAATTTGGAGTGGTTGGGTAGAATCGAGAGCCAAAAAATAGCGAAAGTTGGGGGTCAAGGGGGCTAGCCCCCTTGCGGGGTCCAGGGGCAGAGCCCCTGGCGGGGTGTGGGGCAGAGCCCCACGGTTTTAAGGAGGTTTGGAGTAGATGACTAGTATCTTGAAGAATTCGGCTATTGGTGTGATGATGATTACGATTATTACATTTATTGTTTTGCCGCTGCCGGTTTTTCTGATTGACTTTTTGTTGATTACTAATATGGGTATCGCCGTGCTGATATTCTTGAATGCACTGTATGCGAAAGAAGCACTGCAAATGTCCATGTTTCCGACGTTGCTGTTGATGACTACTTTGTTTCGGTTGGCGCTGAATGTTTCGACTACTAGGTCGATTTTGGCGAATGGCGAAGCTGGGCAGGTTATTGATACGTTTGCGTTTTTTGTGGCTGGCGGCGATATGGTTATTGGTATCTTGGTCTTTGTTATCATTATTATCGTGAATTTTTTGGTAATAACAAAGGGTGCTACTCGTATTGCCGAGGTTACGGCTCGGTTTACGCTGGATGCTATGCCTGGTAAGCAGATGGCTATTGATGCGGACTTGAATAGTGGAATTATTGATGAAGAGGGCGCGAAAGAGCGGCGGAAGAAGATTCAGGACGAGTCGCAATTTTATGGCTCGATGGACGGTGCGGCTAAGTTTGTGCAGAATGACGCTATTGCTGGTATTTTGATTATTTTTATCACGATTATCGGCGGCATTGTCATGGGCGTTGTGAGGGAAGGCCTGTCGATTGGCGATGCGGCGGAGGTTTATACGCTGCTCGTTATCGGTGATGGGCTGACTAACGCCATTCCTGCGTTGTTTATCTCGACTTCGGCTGGCTTGCTGGTTTCAAAGGCGACTTTGGAATCGGAGATAACTGGGACGTTGGGGACACAGATTTTTGGGTCGCCGATGGTCTTGTTTATTGCGGGCGGTTTCTTGCTGTTGCTGGGTTCGCCTATTACGCCGCTGCCTGGGTTTATCTTGTTGCCTTTTGGTGCAATGCTCATAGCGTTGGGCGTTTTCCTGCGGAGAAATAAGAGTATTGCGGCGATTGAGTCGGAAATTACAACGGACGATGTGGAGGCGGAAGAGACGCGGAAACCTGAGAATGTGGTGTCCCTGCTGAATGTAGAGCCGATTTTGGTGTTGTTTGGTTATGGGCTTGTGCCGCTGGTGGATTCGAGTTTGGGCGGCGATTTAATAGAACGTGTGGTTATGATACGGCGGCAGATTGCCGTTGAATTGGGTGCTGTTGTGCCTGTTATTCGCCTGAAAGACGATATAAAGCAGCCGCCGAACCAGTATTCGATACTGATAAAGGGCGTGGAAGTGGCAAACGGCGAGATTTTGTTCGACCATTACATGGCTATGAATTCTGGTTATGTTGAGGAGGAGATTGACGGAATCGAGACGGTTGAGCCGTACATGGGCTTGCCGGCGTTGTGGATTTCGGAATCGCAACGTGAACGTGCGGAGGCGTTGGGATATACGGTTGTAGATCCGCCTGCGATAATAGCCACGCATTTGACCGAGGTTGTGCGGAGTCATTTGCATGAATTATTGTCGCGGCAGGACGTACAGTTGCTCATTAACAACGTGAAAGAAACGCATGGTATTTTAATAGATGAACTTGTGCCGAAGATGATGACGATAGGCGAGATTCAGAAGATATTGGCAAAATTATTGCGAGAGAGCATCTCGATACGGGATTTGGTAACGATATTGGAGACGTTGGCGGATTATGCACCGATAACAAGGGATTTGGATATGTTGACGGAGTATGTACGGCAGAATTTACGGCGTGCGATTTCCAAGAAGTTTTTCGCACCTGGCGTGAACACGGTAATTACGTTAGATCCAGCCTTAGAGCAGACACTCACGAGCAACATACAGAAGACGGAGGTAGGGAGTTTCGTGAACATTGACCAGCAGTTAAGCAGTCGGATATTCGACAGTTTGAAGGCAGAGGTAGGAAAATTGACTTCGATGGGGTTAATGCCGATAATATTGACTTCGCCGTTTGTACGAATGTATTTCAAGCAGTTGGTGGAGGAGATTGCACCAGATTTGGTGGTACTCAGCTACGGCGAGATTGACCAGACGGCAGAGGTACAGTCAATAGGAATGGTCAGCGTGTAAGACCGTGGGGCTCCGCCCCACACCCCGCAAGGGGCTCTGCCCCTTGACCCCGTTGGGGCTCTGCCCCAAACCCCGCCACTTTGAAAAGTGGACAAA
>WRKH01000196.1 GCA_009778175.1 Turicibacter sp. | reverse complement strand
GCCCCCAGTTGCTCCGCAAACGGCTGAACGGTGTCCACAGGACACCAGCCGCCCCCGCCACTTTGAAAAGTGGACAAACTTTAAATTTGTTTTTGGGTGGCTATTGCATAGGGCGGGTTTGTGGGGGTAGGTGGGTGTTTTTTGTGGCAATTTGGTTTTATTACGTAGGGGCGGATAGAATCCGCCCGTGCGGCTTAACTGGCTAATATCCGCTCCTGCAAAATAGCATAGCTGCTGTTTTTTATTTGCTGTTTTTATCTGTATCAGCGGGAAATTTACAAACTTCCAACAACGGGCAACCCTCGCAACTCGCCTTCTTCAAACAATGCCGCTTTGCGTGCAACACAATCAACGCATGAAATTTATCATAAACCTCAACTTCCCTCGGCAAACTCCCCTCAAAAAACGCTTTAACCTTTGCATAACTGCCCCCAGCAGCCAATGGATACCGCTCACACAACCGCTTGGTATACGCATCCACAACAAAAGTCGGCATCCGAAACGCATATAACAAAATCGAATCCGCCGTCTCTTGCCCTACACCTCTAACCGCCAGCAATTCCGCCCGCAATGCCGCAAGCGGGCGTTTCTGCACCGCCTCTACATCATAGCCATAACCCGCAAACCACTCCGTTATCGCTTTCAAATATACCGCCTTTTGCCTGTAAAATCCAGACGGGCGGATAATTTCCTCCAACTCCGGCAACTCCGCCGCCGCCACAAATTCAGGTGTGATGACGGCGAAATTCGATAATGCCTTTTCTACATTCTGCCAGTTGGTATTTTGGGTCAGGATTGCCCCGACAATGACCTCGTATGGTGTTTTTGCAGGCCACCAATCCGTTGTGTCGTAATAGCCCGCAAGCCTTTCGTATATCGCTAAAACGTCATTCATCAGCCCTTCAAATTAACCGCCAAAGGCTGTAATTTTGGGGGCAGCTCCTCTTTTGGCCAGTCGATGCACGTGATAAAATCCACATGATATTTGTCCGACAGCACTTCCAATCGTGCCGATAATTTCAACAATTCCTCTATGTCAAATTTGGCAATAATTTTGTTAGTGCCGTCAATATAAATCGTTTTAATATCGCTATCCATCGCCAAAATGCCCAATACAAAGCCCGCAAATTCACGATAATTCGACAAAATGCCTTTACCCGCCTCAATAAAACGGATATTGTAATGTAAATCCGACGTTGACCGCCGTTTGTCGTCTATAAATATCAAATTCCCGTCCGTTACCTTCAACTGAGCGTTCGCCATTCCGACTAATTTTGTCGTCTTTCCCTCGCCCTTGCCTCCTGCAATAAATTGCACCATAATAATTCCTCCTAAATTTTAACCCAACCCTACGCCCAAACCAAAAAACCACCAACCGCTCCCCCAAAACCAAATAAAATTTAAAGTTTGTCCACTTTTCAAAGTGGCGGGGTCAAGGGGCAGAGCCCCTTGCGGGGTGTGGGGCAGAGCCCTACGGTCTTAATATTCTGCGCTGTAATTGGGTGATTCTTTTGTTATGTGAATACCGTGGGGGTGGCTTTCTTTTAAGCCGGCGGCGGTTATTTTCATGAATTGGGCTTTTTCCTGTAAGTCAGAAATGGTCTTTGCACCGCAATAGCCCATGCCCGCCTTTAAGCCGCCCATAAATTGGAAAATTGTGTCCACCGCCGAACCCTTGTAAGCTGTGCGACCCTCTACCCCCTCGGGTACGGCTTTTTTGGCGTGCTCTTGAAAATAACGATCCTTGCTCCCCTGCTCCATGGCAGCGAGCGACCCCATGCCTCGGTAAACCTTGTATTTGCGGCCTTGATACAACTCAGTCGCACCTGGGCTTTCTTCGCAACCTGCGAAAACATTACCCATCATGCAAACGCTTGCACCCGCCGCTAGTGCCTTGGTTACTTCGCCCGAATATTTTATACCGCCGTCCGCTATTATCGGGACGTTGTAAGGGCGAGCCGCCTCCGCACAATTCAGCACTGCTGTAATCTGCGGTACACCAATCCCCGCTATTATGCGGGTCGTGCAGATCGAACCTGGTCCTATGCCCACTTTTACAGCATCTGCACCTGCCTCGATTAAGGCGACCGTGCCTTCCGCCGTGGCTACATTGCCCGCTATTACCTGTAAATTCGGGAATTTCTGCTTTAATTCCTTCAAACGCTCGATTACATTAAAAGAATGTCCGTGTGCCGTGTCCAGTACAATAACGTCCGCCTTGGCGGCAACCAACGCCTCCACCCGTTCGAGATAGTCCGAACCAGTCGAGACGGCAGCTCCCACGATTAGGCGGCCCTGTTCGTCCTTAGCAGAATAGGGGTATTTTATCGTCTTTTGTATGTCTTTCACAGTTATTAACCCTTTTAAGCCGCCTTTTTTGTCGATTATGGGCAATTTTTCAACCTTGCTCTTCATAAGCAGCGTCTTGGCATCCTCTAAACTTATCCCCTCGGGGGCAGTTATCAGATTTTCACGGGTCATAACCTCGTAAATTTTCTTGTTATAATTGCTTTCAAAACGTAGGTCGCGGTTGGTTATTATGCCCACTAGTTTATTATTTTCCGTGATTGGAACGCCCGAAATTTGAAATTTCTTCATGAGGGCTTCCGCTTCGTGGATATAATGGTTGGGCGACAGCGAAAACGGGTCGGTAATAACGCCATGTTCCGATCGTTTTACCCTATCCACTTCTGCCGCTTGCTCTACTATTGGCATATTTTTGTGGATTATCCCGATACCGCCCTGTCTTGCCACCGCAATAGCCATTTTCGACTCCGTAACCGTATCCATTCCTGCACTCATTATTGGTATATTCAACGGTATTTTACTAGTCAAAAATGTACTCAATTCAACATCCATGGGCATAATTTCCGAATAAGCCGGCACCAACAAAACATCATCGAAAGTCAGGCCCTCCTGCACAAATTTTTGCATCAAATTCTCCTTCAAAGCCTAAAACCGTGGGGCTCTGCCCCACACCCCGCAAGGGGACAAGCCCCCTTGACCCCCAACTTTCGTTATTTTTTGGCTCGTGATTTTATCTAAATTACATTACTTCCGTAGGGGCGGATATTATCCGCCCGTCCGCTACAAATTGCCTAATCGCCTAACCGCTTAATTCTCTAAAACGGTAAGGGCTAGAACAGGTTTTGAATCCGTGAATAGATTTCTAGTAAATCCATGATTCCCAAATCCGTTAGGCGGCGTGTGTTTGCCTCGGCTATACGTTCGATTGGCTGAGTGTCCGCCGTTATTATTGATATTGCACTAAAATTAGCGTTCAAAGCGGGGGTTCTTAGTGCAATATCATCAAAATTTATCTCCGCTCGCCAAGTGCCGCTTGGGGGGTTGGGATCGAGCGTTACCGTTCCGTTCGCTCCTATCGGCGTATTGCCTGTTCCAAAGAAAAATTGTATCTCGTTCGCCGAAAATTGCAGCTGTGCGTGTAGACCACCCACCACGTCAACGAAAACCAAGCCAGGGCCATGATGAAACACAAACCGCCAATCCTCCGATAACGTGAATCCACCAATGTCAAGCGGTGTTGTGAAATTCAACGCCGTCATGCGGGCGTTATGCACGAAAATCTCCAATGTTAAATCTTCCGTAAATTGGACGTTTTCTATTAGAATAGCAAGGCTGGCGTTTGCTTGGGCGGCTGGGATTCTGACCAAATATCGGTCGCCAAATTCCCCCCACGTTGGAGATGTCGTGGGGTAAATCCGCTCGACAAACTCAAATTCCATATGCGGCACCATTCCCAGGAGCGACCGCACAAACGCCGCAATATCAATGCTTTGGCGGCGTACGGAAAAAATTCCCGAATACAATTCGTAAAATGCGGCATCATCTATCGAGAACGGCAGGAACGCAGCCAGCGGCGTGGCGTTTATTTCGCTGCCTAGCCGCCGTGGGTCAATCGCCACATCATAGCCGAACAGAGACGGAACGCCCAAAACAAAGCGGTTGCGGTCGAGTTCGGCGTGTGCGTTAAAAATCGGCGTGGCTAACAACTGCACGGTCAAGTCGCTCGAAATGACTTCTCGCACCGTGCCCACTCGGTTCACGTTGCGGAACGACAGCATCGGCAAACCCGCAAGGGCATTTGGCGGGATATTTTCAATCGCACTGCCGTTTATCGAGCTTATGCTAAATGTGTTCTCGTTGCGTAGCGGACTTTGTTGGATTTGCGTGAAAATTTCTTGTGCGGTGGTTAGTGTGGGTGTAAATTCCCGAGACGTATTCAGCACCGCTTGACCGAGGAAGAATTGCGGGGCAAGCCCGCGGGCGAATTCCGAGCCGTAAACGACTACTGCGCCCGCGCCTACCGCACCCGCACAAAGTAGGGCTATTATCAATTTTTTTACCATGCCCATCCACCCAGCAGCACTTGCACGAGCATATCAAACAACCACGCCTCGTACCGTTGTTGAATACCGTCAAATGTGGCTTGCGTAAGGTCGTTTATATGTGTGGCGGCATTGCGGTTGAAATTGATTGGCGAGTTGTCAACTGTGAGCAGAAAATCCGCCGACAGCGACAGGGCGGCAATAGGCTCTTCTTGCCACAATGTGGACGTTATCCAGTCGCCTGTTGCGACCGTCAGCGATATGTCGCCGAAATCCGCACGGATGGTCGTTTCGTCCGCTTGTACATTGCCCAGTACGTCAAAGGAAATCCGTGTGCCCGTCGCCGCATTGCCGTTGTATGTGAAAATAGTTGCGTTAAACAGGAAGTTATCCGCACTGGTTTCCGTCATGTCGAACGTCAGACCCATGTTGTACGTGAGGAAAGAGCTGCCTTCATCGAATTCGGCGTTCAGCGTGAACTGCAACACATCTTCATTTATAAAGACGATTTCCACGCTGTTGTTGGTGTCCCAAATCGAGAACGCCGCCATGATACGCAGATGCGAGCGGCTCGTGGACTCAAAAATCGTAAGTGTAACGTCTGTGTCTGAAATGCTTAAACCTAGCGAATCCCAGTCGGTCGGCGTGTTGTTGATTCCCAGTTGGGAGAGGAACGCCGAAGACAGGTTTAACAGAATGTCGTTCAAGTCGGCAAGCGAGATGATAATCTGCTGTGCGGTAAATTCCTCGCTAGTGCCGTCAATCTCGAAAATTTCGTTGTCCATTTCGATGATTGTGGCACTTTGCGCCAGCCGAATAGCCGCTAAGAATAAGTCGGTTGTAAGGTCGATTTCAACCACTTGCACGAGATTGCCAGTCAGCAGGTGGTCTTGCAGTTCGGCTAATTCTTCCAGAGTGAACAGACCCAAGCCGAGCAGTTCGCCCAGAGCGGAGCTGTGCAGGTCGGCAATTAGCGTGTCCGTTTCCGCAAAGATAAAATTGTCGAAGAATTGCGGCACACGTGCGGCTACAATTTGGTCGCTTGCGTATAATTCCAGGTCGATAAGCGAGTTATCGGCAAGGGCAAGGCTGGTGGTAACGGACGTGGAGTCGCCGTCATTGTAGCGTATCACGGATTGCAGTTGCAGGTTCGAGATTAGCGGTAGCCATTCCGATAGGGAGATGCCCGCCGCCTCGAGACCCGTGATTTCGATTCCGTTTATCGACAGGTTCATTTCCTGCCTAAAGCCGCCATTTGTGATGTTTCGGGAAATTTCTGCAAAATCCGTTAGATTAGCGGCGTTTAATGCGGTCGGCAATGCTAAGATTGCGACCAGTAGTGAAAATAGTAATTTTTTCATTTTTTTCTCCTTTATGATTTATTTGTGCTAAAATTAGCTTGGGTTTATTATATCACATCGTGGTTGAAAACGCAAAGGCGAACATATTGCTCGCCTTCGATTTTGGCATTTTAAGAGGGGAAAGTTTTGGATATTGCCAGTGCCAAATCTTTAAGCTCCTGTACTTGGTTTGTTTTTACGGCTGATTTTAGCGAAACCGAGCCTATAAATTCCATGTCTTTGCCCTTCGAGAGCCTTTCTTTCATCAATTTTCCGCTTGATAACGCCCAAGAACCATTTTCTATCAGGGCAAAGGGGCGTTTTTGTATATTATGCTCCATCAAATCATATATTAGGGCTTCCATGTTGACAAATATGCCCGCATTATAGGTGGTGGAGGCAAAAACTAAATGGCTCCAACGGAACGCCTCGGCAACAATCTCCGAGGCTGGCGTTACCGAAACATCATACACCATCGTTTTTATACCCAATTCCCGAAGTTCACACGCTAGTATATCGGTGGCATTTGCTGTATTGCCGTATACGGAGGCATAGGCTAGCATTACTCCCTGTTCTTCGGGATCGTAATTGCCCCATTTTATATGCGGATCCATGACCATTCTCAAATTTTTACGCCATACAAAGCCGTGCAACGGGCATATAACCTCAATATCGAATCTGGCCATTTTGGTAAGCAGACTCCTTACCTGAACACCGTATTTACCTACTATGTTCGTGTAATAGCGTCGCATTTTCTGCAAATAATCTACCTTGAAGTCGATTTCATCTGCGAACAAAGCACCATGCAGGCTGCCGAATCCGCCAAAAGCATCTGCTGAAAATAGTATCTTGGTCTTATCGTCGTATGTCAGCATAACCTCAGGCCAATGCACCATGGGTGCTAATATAAAATGCAGGGTATGCGAACCCGTTGTTAGCGTGTCGTACTCATTAATCAACAGAATGTTGGGAGTTTCCTCAAATTCAAAAAATTGCTCCGCCAATGCTTTAGATCTTGCGTTCAGCACCAAAGTAACAGAGGGGTATTTCCTTACAATGTCCAATATACCAGCAGCGTGATCGGGTTCTAAATGCTGTAAAATCAAATAATCCAACGCTCGTCCATTTAGTGTAAACACAACATTTTCCATGAATCTATCCCTCACGGCATTATCTACCGTGTCAAACAGAACCGTTTTTTCATCTAAGAGCAGGTATGAGTTATACGAAACCCCCTCGGGAACGCTGTACACGCCCTCAAACAAGGATAAACGCCTATCGTTTGCCCCTACCCATACTATGTCGTCTGTAACATTTCTTGTACAATTCAAAATCAAAAACCTCCTTTGTAATCGTTTTCAACGATTCCAATCAATTCGCGAGCCAAATCCGCTTCCGCAACCTTCTTAATGATATTGCCTTTCTTAAAAATAACGCCATTTCCATCTCCTGCCGCTATTCCGTAATCCGCCTCTTTTGCCTCGCCAGGGCCGTTTACTACACAACCCATAACTGCTACGTCTATTTCAGCTGTTATCCCTTGACAAAATTTTTCAACTTCGTCCGCTATCTTTGGCAAATCTACGTTACAACGCCCACAAGTGGGGCATGAGATTATATTTACGCCAAAACGCCGAATGTCAACGGCTTGCAAAATTTCTTTCGCTACCCGTATTTCCTCTACAGGGCTGCCTGTCAACGAGACTCGTATCGTGTTACCTATTCCCATTGTTAATAATGCCCCTATGCCGACTGCCGATTTTATTGTGCCTCGATAGGGTGTTCCCGCCTCGGTTATACCTAAATGTACGGGATAGTCCGTCTGTTTACACAACAATTTATGTGCCGCTATCGTGAGCGGAATGTTCGATGATTTAATCGCCACCACAATATCAAAAAAGTCGTATTCTTCCAATAGTTTCACATGGTGCAAGACGCTTTCGCATAGGGCGGCAGGTGTAATTCCGCCATATTTTTCGTACAAACTACTCTCCAAAGAACCCGAATTTACCCCTACTCTTATGGGGATTCCCGCTATTTTTGCCGCCTGTGCCACTGCTTGAACACGCTCTGTTCCGCCGATATTGCCTGGATTTATCCGCAGTTTATCTGCTCCATGTTCAATCGCCGCTAATGCTAGCCGATAATCAAAATGTATATCCGCCACAATCGGAATTTTGACCGCTTTTTTTATAGTGCTAAAATTTTCGGCACTTTCCATATCGGGGACGGCGAGGCGAACTATTTCACAGCCCGCATCTGTCAGGGCGGCTATTTGTTCGATTATTTCAGCGGTTTTTTTCACGTTTGTCATGGACTGCACGACAACGGGATTATCCCCGCCTATCAAAACCCCGCCCACATTCACAACTTTCGTCTGTTCACGCAAATACAAAAAACTCCTCCTTCGATATGTTAAGACCGT
>WRKH01000195.1 GCA_009778175.1 Turicibacter sp. | reverse complement strand
CGACCCAAAAAATAACGAAAGTTAGGGGGTCAAGGGGGCTTGTCCCCTTGCGGGGTCCAGGGGCAGAGCCCCTGGCGGGTCTGGGCAGAGCCCAGGGTTTTAGAAAGTAGGTTTATGGAAATGAGAGTTACTAATTTTATGGTGCATAACCAGTCTTTGAATGGTCTGCATCGGAATATGAGACACCTGTCGAGAATGTATGAACAAGCCGCTTCGCAAAGAGTTATTAGCCGTCCGTCGGAAGATCCGTTGGTGGCATCCAGATCGCTTAGGTTTGGGACACGGATTGACCAAATTGGTCAACATCGGCAGAACGTGGATAGTGGCCTCGCTTGGATGAGTACCACCGAAACCGCCCTGTTTAACTTGGTCAGAGGCGAGGAAAGTATCTTTGGGCAAATTAGAGACGAGTTGACCAGAGCACTCAATGAACCCAATGTGCTGGACGATAGATTGGTCATTTTGAACAATTTGCTGAATTTAAGTCGGCAGATCGGGCATGAAATGAACCAAAACACCGACGGTCGGTTTGTTTTTTCAGGGTGGAGGGCGAACCAGCCAGCCATTTTGATGAGAGACCAGCCTGGGGTTAGTCATACGATAACGCAGAGTTTTGATATTAGGGATATTGAAAGGACGTATGCGTTCCAGCGGCTGGGTGCAAACGATCCGTTTTTAGATCCGCCGCCTGTGAGTATCCTGAAATTGCCGTTTCGTGAGACTGGCAATGGTGCTAGGGATACGCAGCTGACTTTTGGCGGAACTGGCAGTTCGGCAGTTACGGATATTCCGGGGATGCCGCCGTTTGGTGTATTTGACAGGAACGGCGACCCATTTGCGGTAATGATAGACGATCCAGCCAACCCAGGCTCGCAAATTAGCGTAAACGTGGAGATAACGCAACGCCGCTCGGACTCGCCAGACGCTTTTGTGCCAGGCCCTGGGCCTAGTGAAATTTTCTACATTGCGGACACAGGCGAGTTGGTGCTGGGCAGTGCGGTGGCGGAGCAGTTTACGGACGGCGTGAGTTTCCGTTATCAAGTGAGCAATTTACAGGCGGACGATTTGAATCCGCTGGTATATTTCGACACATGGTCAACCATTCCGAGGGTTGACGTATCCGTGCCAGGCCCTGGCGTACCTGATCGCAACATGAATCATCATTGGCCGATTAGCCCACGGCAGACGATATATTACGAGTTTAATTTAGGCACAAGTACGCACATAAATTCCCTTGCACACGAGGTATTTACGGCAACCATGTTCGCCGATTTGCGGCGTTTGATAGATTTCGGAAATGCGCTCATTCCGCCGAACAGGCAGGAGATTGAGAATTTCTTCCGCAACCGACCAGAGGATTTGGGTGGGCCGCTTGAAGGGGTTGATCTTTTAAATGCGGTGAACGCACAGATTGCGGAAGAGGAGGCAGCGATGCGAGCCGCTTTCACGAGTCGATTTGAGAATATGTTAGCGGCGATGGACAGACATTCGTCCACGACAATCCGAGAGCACACGAACATAGGCACAAGAATGAACCGAGTGGGGGCATTTGAATCTCGCCTAGAAGAGGATCAGGTAAATTTCATCCGTCTCCGTTCCGAAAACGAGGACTTAGATATGTTCGCTCACGCACCACGTCTAAACGCTGCCGAGTTCGCTCTACACGGAGCACTAAGAGTAATGGCAAACAACGTCCAACTATCCCTAGTCAACTTCGTTTAAGGTCAAAAGATTAAAACCGTGGGGCTCTGCCCCACACCCCGCAAGGGGACAAGCCCCCTTGACCCCCAACTTTCGTTTTTGGTGGGTCGTGGGGATGCTCAACCGATACAAATTTGTTGCGGTTGGGGGTTGGTAATGTTTTGTAGGGGCGGATATTATCCGCCAGTAATTGTTAAAAATAGAGAGGGGCAAAATTTATGCCACACGTAGTGATAAAAGCAATAAAAGGAGCAACCGAGGAACAGAAAAAAGAGGCTGCCATTCAGATTAGAGAAGTTTTGAAGAACACCATGGGCAAGGCGGAAAAACATACATCCGTCTCAATCGAAGAATATACGTTCGACGAATGGCCCAGCGTTTACAACGAAAATATAAAAGACAAACCCAACGTAATCCTAAAACCAGGCTATACCGACCCAGTTACATTTGCGTAGAGCCAAATTAGCAAGATAAAAAATTTGAAACGATTGGGCATAACCAAGACCCAAAAATAGCGAAAGTGCAGTCCAGGGCGCGCCCTGGCGGGGTGTGGGGCAGAGCCCCACGGTTTTAGGAAGGATGAGAACATGACAACAGTTGGAATTGATTTAGGTACTAGCGGCGTTAAAATGTTGGCTATGAGCGAGGAGGGCGAAGTCTTAAAAATCGTCAGTCGAGATTATCCCCTGTACCAAAGCGGCAACGAGTCGGAGCAAGAGCCAGAGGACTGGTGGGAGCAGACGGCGGAAGGGCTGAAAGAGATGACGGCGGCGGTTGGCGAGGTTGGTGCGGTCTCGTTTAGTGGGCAAATGCACGGACTTGTTGTGCTGGACGAAAACGACAAAGTCATACGCCGTGCCATGCTGTGGAACGACCAGCGGACTACCGAGGAATGTCATTATCTAAACGATGAAATCGGCAGGGAACATCTACTTGAACACACGGCAAATATCGCACTCACTGGTTTCACGCTGCCGAAAATTCTGTGGATGAAAAAGCATGAGCCTGAAAATTTCAAGCGGATTGCGAAAATCATGCTGCCGAAAGATTATTTGGCGTATAAGCTGACTGGGCATTTTGCAACGGATTTTTCGGATGCGTCAGGGACTTTGCTCTTGGACGTGAAAAATAAAAGATGGTCGAATTTTATGTTAAACACGGCTGGCTTGAATGTGTCGCAGTTGCCGAAATTGTACACGTCCAGCGAGGCGGTGGGCAATGTAACGGCGGCAGCGGCGGCAAAGACTGGGCTTTCGGAGCGGACGGTTGTGGCAATCGGTGGCGGCGATCAGGCGGTCGGTGCGGTTGGGACAGGCACGGTGGCTGGCGGAATGTGCTCCCTTTCCTTGGGGACAAGCGGCGTGGTTTTTGTGGCTGGCGATTTCGCAGTTGACAATGAACCGAGTGCGGTACATTCTTTCTGCCATGCAACAGGCGATTACCACATGATGGGCGTAACGCTTGCCGCCGCCGCCTCGACAAAATGGTGGGTTGAGGACATTTTGGCAGGGGATTACAACGCCGAGCAGGCGGACATAAAGTCCGAAGATTTGGGCAAAAACAGCGTTTTCTACCTACCATACCTAAGCGGCGAACGCACACCAATAAACGATCCATTGGCGCGCGGAGCGTTCGTAGGAATGGCGACATACACGACACGAGCGGACATGATGTTAGCGATTTTGGAGGGAGTGGCATACAGTCTCCGAGACAATTTAGAATCCATGAAAAAATTGGGTATATCAGCCACATCGGCACGGATAATCGGCGGCGGAGCAAAGAGTGATTTATGGTGTCAGATAATATCAAACGTATTAAATCTCCGAGTTGACAAGATAAATTCCGCCGAGGGGCCGGCTTTAGGAGCGGCGATTCTAGCACAAGTAGCCTTAAAAGCCTATCCAACAACCGCTACTGCATGCGAAAAGATAATAAAAACAACCACCTCATTCACGCCCAACCCCAATTCCGCCGCTCTTTACGACAAAAAATACCCCCTATACAAAAACCTATACACCAACTTAAAGGACACTTTTACCGAATTTTCAAACATTTAAGACCGTGAGGCTCTGCCCCACACCCCGCAAGGGGACAAGCCCCCTTGACCCCCCAATCGTTCGTTTTATACGGCTCGTGGATTTCCTTTTGTGGCGTTGCGAGTTGTTGGCGTTGGGAGCGAGGGAGAAAGTTGGTTGATTTTCCTCTAGCGTAGGGGCGGATAGAATCCGCCCACAATCGCTAAAAATTCATGTGATTCGCAATTTTAAGACACACGGGCGGATAATATCCGCCCCTACGAAAAAAATGTGAATGACGTTGTCATTGGGCGGATTGGCAAGACAAGCGGACAAGTTGTGTCCAAAAAAACAAAAAATTTGAAGTAATTAGATAAAACCAATATAACATAAAAAACGAACGAGCGGGTCAAGGGGCGCGCCCCTTGCGGGGTGTGGGGCAGAGCCCCACGGTCTTAGCTTGGAAAAGGAGAGAGAAAAATGGGAACTTTTTCTAATCAGATGAGATTTACTGGAATGTCGGGGCTTGATGTTAATGATATGGTCTCGCAACTTATGAGAGCCCATGCTATTCGGTTGGATAGAATGAGGCAAAATAGAGATATTATTGTCTGGCAACGGGATATGTTGAGAGGCGTTGGCGGCGATATGCGAGATTTTCGTGACCAATTCCTTAGCTTTACCACTAATCAGCAAAGTAATATCCGTGCGCCTAGTAATTTTACTGGCGTTAATACCACGATTGTTGATAGGGACGGTAATGCACTTAGAGGGATTACCGTTGGCGGCGGCTCGCCTGGGGTTACGGATATTCGAGTGGAATCAACCGCTACCGGCGATAGATTTCGGAGTACGCATAATTTGAGCCGCTCGATTAGGGGTAGTAATAACTTTGACGCTAACTTGCTTGCTGGTCTCGGTGGCTTTTCTATGCAAGTCAATTTGAATGGGCGAACTGAAACGATTGAGATTGAGGCTAGTGCTATTGTGGGTATCACCAACGCCGCATTTGTAAACCTTTTTAATATACAATTGCAAGAGACTTTTGGCAATGATGTAGGCGGACCACCGAATCCCAATGTGGCTAACTTGGGGGCTGATAATCGACAACACATCTGGGCTACGATTGAGGGCGGTGTGTTGGTTATCAATACTCGTGAAAATAATATCGTTGGTATTGGGCCTGGTCAGACTGACACGTATGCTGGACATAGATTGGAAACGATGGGCTTTGAGTTGAGGACACGCCCTGACGGCACTACGATTTTCCCCACAACGGCAATAAATCCAGCCGAAAAGTCGATGCCTGAATTTATGCAAAATTCGGACGGTGCATTTAATTTTGAGATAAACGGCGTGGTGTTTGAATTTGACGGCGAGACATTTACGGTGGACGGAGATACGGTTATGGAAGTCGTCGATCCGCATAATCTGACTTTGCAACAGGTGCTAAATGCGATAAATACCTCCTCGGCTGGCGTTAGCACGAGTTTTTCCTTTACATCAGGGCGTTTTACCATGGAAAGCGATAGTATCGGTGCTGTGAATGGCAGTATTGATTTTAACATAACTAGCGAATTTTTCAGCTTACTGGCATTTAGCAGAACGCCGCATTTGGATAGTAATAACAATCCGATTTTGGACGATGACGGCGAGCCGATTCCCATGGATCCGAATGTTACTCGGCTGGCGAGTGATGCGGTCGTGATTGTGGACGGCAACCGCATTGTTAGGGCTTCCAATACCTTTACAATCGACGATTTGATGATAACGCTAGATCCCGCTATGCTGCAAAATGAGATTCTGCTAAACGGTGCGATTGACGCAACGGTAACGATGGAGCGAGACACGGAGCATACGATGAATGTTATCCGAGAGTTCGTGGCTGGCTACAATGAATTTATCCAGGGTTTGCGAGATTTGGTGGAGACACGGCGGCCACGGCAGACTGGCGGCGGTTTCTATATGCCGCTTACCGAGGAGCAGCGTAATGGCATGAGTGAGCGTGAAATTCTGCTTTGGGAAGAACGTGCAATGACTGGACTTCTGCATAGAGACGTAACTTTGCGGAGTTTAATGAACAACATTCGCCAAGTAATGTTTCAGGACGTTAATTTGGATGAGGGCGGCACGATTAACCTGCTAAATATCGGCATCCGTACGCACAGCGACCTGAATTTATTTGGGCATTTGGAAATAAACGAGGATATGTTACAAGCGGCTGTGAATGACAATATCGATGCGGTAAATCAGCTATTTACGAGAATGTCGGAGATACCAGCGGTGGGTGCAGGTGCGGACAGGGCTGGTAGATTGGCGGATTCTGGCTTGGGTGCTAGGTTGAATGACCTTATTCACTGGGAGTTGACAACGGACGGCGGTTTACACGACAGGGTTGGAGCAACCACAGGCGACTCGCCACCGAACGATTTGAACAGAATGGGTGCACGCATAACGGAAGAAGACAGGCGGATTGACGATTTGCTTGTGTGGTTACAGCGGCGAGAGGACAGGTATTTTCAGATGTTTGGGCGGCTCGAGGCGGCAATGGTACAGGCAAATTCGCAGATGATGTTTTTGGAGCAGATGATTTGGAGCGGGCAGTAATGAGACATTTGGAAATTTTGACAAAGAAATTGGAGATAATGGGCAAGATGTTGTCGGCGACGGAGCGGTTGAAGTTGACTGCCGTGGGCGAGCGTGAGAATTTGGAGAGGGAGGCGGAGTTATTCTCCTCCCTCTACGAGCAGCGTGCGGATGCGATTGCACGTATCAAGCGGTTGGACGAGGAGTTGGCGGCATTGGGGGAGGCGGCTGGCGAGGCGGAGTTGGGGTTATTGCAGAAGATTAGTGATGTAGCGGAGCGGTTGATTGAGTTGGATAAGTTACACGCAAAGAAGTCCGAGCAGCTGATGGCGTTTTTGAAAGGGAATTTGAAGACGATTCGGGTTGGGCGTGGGGTTGCGGATGCTTACGATGCTTATGGGGATGGAGATGGTACTGGGTATTATTTGGATCGGAAGAGGTGAAAAAAGCCACTTCTAGCGAGTGGCTTTTTTCGATTTTGAAATTTTTGAATTTATAAAATTTTCCTTGCAGGTACAACTATAAAATTCTCCTTGCAGTTACATAGCGAGAGTTGAAATAGGATTCGTTAAGGCTAGATATGGAAACCCCACGCCTTCTAGCCGTTGCGGAATGTATAAACTGACTGTCTCCTATATAAATGCCAACATGGGAGATACGAGAACCTCCGCCAGTGGCAAAAAATACCAAGTCGCCAGGCAATAACTCGCCACGAGAAACGGCGAAACCATTAACTGCAGCCATAGAGGCTGAAGAACGCTGTAAACTAATATTAAAATGATTTGCAACATATGTTACAAAACCCGAACAGTCAAAGCCTCTAGCAGGGTCTGCACTGCCGAAACGGTAAGGCACACCTAGCAAAGTCTTCGAAAATGCAACAAATTCGTCCGCCAAAACATTGGTCGGCACATACGGATGCACAACATCAAGATCGTCTTCCTCAACCAACAGTATATCAACAAATTCCCTAAACACAAACACATTTTCTAACCCGTTGATATTTATCAAGAAAAAATCGCCCTCAAAGTCCAAAATCTCTAAAATTTGACCTCTATTGGCTAGAAACAGAATATTATCGTCCGTTTCCAAGGTAGCTGTCGAACGAATCCTTACACGGTTTTCGTTTATCCTACCAAAAAATGCCTCTTCCTCCTCATAGCTGGCGTTCACACTGCTTGTAAAAAGCAGACCGCCACCAATAGCAATAGCTACAATTAGCCATTTAAGCCTTAAAATTCTCTTTAACATAATTTTCCTCCCCTTCTAGCTTGCTACGATTATTCACTGGCGACTGGCAAACACGCCCCGAATACCTCTTCAGCCGTGCAAGCGACACATTTGTTAAAAATGTGTTAAATATTTATTAAATACATTGTACAAAACTATTTCCAATTTGTCAACAATTTTTCAAAAAAATATTTCGCTAAAATACGACGAAATTCATCAAAAAACTACCCGTTTTGACTTGGGGAAAATTAAGAGGTTTTGCCTCTGGGACATTGCTCATTTCCCTTTTGGCAACGCCTTTGGCAGAATGGACAGGTTTCTTTTTTAACCACCTCTTTAGGCGACAAATTTCTATTTTTTGTCGCAAAATGACTCAAAATTTTCTTGATTTTCACAAACGACTCCTTTCAACTTTTTGGAGGCCAGCCCCCAAACCCCCGCTGGGGCTAGCCCCAGACCCCGCCACTTTGTAAAGTGGACAAACT
>WRKH01000194.1 GCA_009778175.1 Turicibacter sp. | reverse complement strand
CCCCGTTGGGGGCCAGCCCCCAAACCCCCGCCACTTTGAAAAGTGGACAAACTTTAAATTTGGTTTGGGTTTGACGGGCGTAATTGGGTAGTTTGGCGAGGGTTGTGGACAGGTTTTGCCTAACGGGCAAAAAATTTTGGAGCGATTGGGAAGAATCGAGAGAGCAACAAATAACGAACAAGCGGGTCTGGGGGCGCGCCCCCAGCGGGGTGTGGGGCAGAGCCCCACGGTTTTAATATTTTGATGTTGGAGGTGTTTAAATGGATAATGTTTTGTTGGTTAGTTTTTATAATCAGAAATCACTGGGGCTTAGATATTTGGAGAATGTGCTAGAGCATCATGGGTATCATGTGAAAACGCTGTTTTTCAAGAAATTTAATAGTATTCGCCCGAAAGAAGTTACGGATAGAGAGCTGGAATTGCTCAGGAAGTTGATA
This sequence comes from Turicibacter sp., assembly GCA_009778175.1. Classification (GTDB taxonomy): domain Bacteria; phylum Bacillota; class Clostridia; order Lachnospirales; family WQUN01; genus WRKH01. The sequence goes on along the minus strand of WRKH01000194.1, from coordinate 7,579 downwards.
GCGGAACTTAACCCGCTGTTTGTTGGACTTAGTGCCATGGTTTCGCACTATTTAGAAGTCGTGGATAAAGTAAGCGACTTTATACGGGAAAATTTTAGTACGCCCGTTGTGTGGGGCGGAGTCTATGCTACCATGTTCCCCGAGCGTTGTGCAGCACGATGCGATTTTGTTGTGCGAGGCGAGGGCGAAGAGGCTATTGTCGAGCTGGCAAATGCCATAAAAGACGGCAAAGGCAATTTTGCAGATATAAAAAATCTAACCTATCATGAAAATGGGCAGGTTGTGCAGAATGAAATGCGTAAATTGATAACGGAACTAGACAAATACGGTGTGCCGTCAATCGGCGGGGATAAGTGCATGATTGAAGACGACACGATTATCGTAGGCGATCCGCAGCTTACTGCCCTAAGCTATGAAATGGCAGCATCTCGAGGTTGCCCGTTTGCTTGTACCTATTGTTGCTCGATAAATATAAGTCGCATAACCGCTAAAGGCGGCAAATACGTGCGTTTTCGAGAGGTCGATGATGTTATGACCGAACTTATAAATGCCAAGGCTAAGGTTAAAAATTTGAAAGTAGTGCATTTTTGGGACGAAATTTTTTGCGACGACGAGGAATGGGTTGACAGATTTATAGCCAGATACAAAAAGGAAATAGGACTCCCCTTTGAAATATGGGGGCATCCGCTAAAATGCGGGGATGATTTGATACGAAAATTGCGACAGGCAGGGCTTTATAAGGTGGTCATGGGAATACAGAGCGGTTCGCCATATATCCGCAAGGAAATTTTCCGCCGCCCCGAATCACAGGAGGCGATTATCGAGGCGAGCCGAGTTTTATCTCGTAACAAAGTGCCGCAAGTAATATATGATTTTATGTTACGGCATCCGTTTGAAAGCCGTGAAACAATCCAAGAAACTTTTAGGCTAACAACCGAGCTTGCGGGGCCGTTTCAGCTACAGTTGCATGGACTTAGTTTCCTGCCGGGTTCGGATATTATACAAATTGCATTAAAAAAGAATGTCATCTCACAGGAGGAGTTAGACAGGCAGATGAACGCCTCTCTGCAAGAGCAATACGATAGCCATTGGGAATTTGAAAATGCGGACGAAGTCATAAATTTTTGGTATAATTTGACCTATTTATCACAATTCAAATGGCTGAAAAAGCGGGCGAAAAAACTTGCCGACGGCGAAATAAACGCAGCCGCAATCAGAAAGACAGAAAAACTCTGCAAAATAGGCAGAAAATTGGCAAAATTCATATATCTATATCACAAGGGTATTATCGCCATTAAGGGAACACTAGCTTAACAAACGAGCGGGTCTGGGAGCGAGGTCAAGAGGCAGAGCCCAGCGGTTTTAAAGAATAGGGAGTGGGAAAATGTTAGATATAAAAATGTTGCGTACAGATTTAGAAATGGTAACAAAAAGGCTTGCAACGAGGGGCGACAAATTCGACAGACAGACCTTTGAGAGCGTTTTGGAGCTAGATAGGGAACGTCTGAATATGCTGCAAGAGCTGGAACAGATGCGAGCGAGGCAAAATGCAGTCTCTAAAGAGATACCGCAGTTGAAAAAAGAGGGCAAAGACACGGCAAACCTAATGCAGGAGATGAAAGACGTATCCGACAAAATCAAGATTTTAGAGCCGAAGGCAAGGGATTTGGAGCAGAAGATAGAGCATATTCTGATGAGTACACCGAATATTCCGAACGAAAATGTTCCGATAGGCGGCACGGAAGAAGATAATATGGAGATACGCAAAAACGGCACTCCGCCAATATTCGATTTTAAGGCACAATCCCATTGGGATTTGGGCGAAAAGCTGAATATCCTAGACCAAGCCGCCGCTGCCAAAATAACGGGATCTCGGTTCACGCTATACAGGGGTTTGGGTGCGAGGTTGGAGCGAGCCGTTATCAATTTTATGCTAAATACGCATATCGATAGGCATGGCTATGAAGAGGTTTTAACGCCATATATAGTGCATCGGCGTAGCCTGTATGGAACGGGACAGCTACCGAAATTCGAGGAGGATTTGTACAAGATAGAGAATACAGAATATTTTCTGAATCCTACTGCCGAAGTGCCTGTAACGAATATCTATCGGGAAGAGATTTTGGACGATAGCAAACTGCCCATCTACAACACAGCATATGCCCCTAGCTTTAGGCAGGAGGCGGGTTCGGCGGGACGAGACACCCGTGGAATTATCCGTCAGCATCAATTCAACAAGGTGGAACTTGTGAAAATCGTCCGCCCCGAGGACTCCTACAGCGAACTGGAGAAATTAACGGCGGAAGCGGAAACCATTTTGAAATTGTTGGGCTTACCGTATAGAGTTATTCGGCTATGCACGGGAGATTTGGGCTTTTGCTCCGCCATGACCTACGATATAGAGGTTTGGCTGCCAAGTTATGAACGCTATGTGGAAATTTCTAGTTGCAGCAATTTCGAGGATTTTCAGGCTAGGCGAGCGGGCATTAGATACCGAGACACAGGAGGCAAAGTGCAACACGTACATACACTAAACGGTAGCGGGCTAGCGGTGGGGCGTACCGTGGCGGCAATCCTGGAAAATTTCCAAACGGCAGAGGGCAGAGTGATAGTACCCGAAGTGCTACGTCCGATTATGGGGACGGATATTATATGATAATTCGTTCGATTTACTGGTATTTTTGCTTTGCGTTCTCGTTGATAGCTCAAACGCCCCGACTGTTCATAGCTAGGAGCAAGGCAAAGAAAATGGAACAAAAGGAATTTTCGGCGTACGTGCACGGTGTCGCCTCCAAATGGGCACGTGGCAATGCACTTCGTTCGGGAGCAAAATTTAACTTTGAAGGGCTTGAAAATATTCCTGCTGATGAGGCTGTGCTGTTTGTGTCCAATCATCAGGGCGATTTCGATATTGCTGTGTTTTTGGCGTTTCTATCTAAGCCGCATGGTTATGTGTCAAAATTTGAAATTTTGAAGGTGCCGTTATTGCGAGATTGGATGAAATTGATGCGTTGTATCTTCATCGATAGGAGCAATATAAGGCAGACGGCAGGTGCATTTGTGGAAGGCGTAAAGATATTGAAATCTGGACATTCCATCGTCCTTTTCCCCGAGGGTACACGTAGCAAATCCGATAAAATGGGGGAATTTAAGGCGGCTAGTTTTAAATTAGCGACCAAGGCAAACGTGCCTATCGTGCCCATTACGATAAACGGCACATATAAAATCATGGAGGCAAATCGCAAAATGATAAAACCCGCCGATGTTTCCGTAAAAATACACGCCCCCATTCGCCTTGAGACTGTGGAAGATTTAACAAAACTACCCGATCAGGTAAAGACTATTATAGAGAGTGGGTTAGAGAAGTGAATTTGTTGCCCGAAAGCATCATAAAATATCAGAAAAATTATAAGCTAGGCAGGCGTTTGATTTTTGTGCAGCTGTTCATTGTAACCGCCATCGTGGCGGGGATATTTGCCGTTGACCATGTGATAGAATTGGGAGCGGCTGAACTTCGATATGCACAAGCAGCCCTAAACGACGAGCGATTTGTCTACTCTGAATCAGTAGTCGCTACCCTGAACGAGCTGTTGGCAGCACAGCAAGATATGTTTAATTTGGACAAGCTAGATATAATCAACCAAGTACCTGAGGGGATAATGTTGTTACGCATCGATATTACCATGGATGGGGCGATTTTGAACTGCTACGCTAACGACCTTAGCTTGCCGAGTATTCACAGAGAATACTTGATGAATACGGGATTGGTTGAGCAAGTGTGGCTGAGTTATGGCTCATCCAGCGATATGGAGCGAATTAGCTATGTGCTAACTTTGTCGTGGATTTATGAATAGCCCGCCGCTTGCCAGAGGTTCGTACGTATTTGTAACGATGTTGATGACAATGTTGTTCTTGCTTGCCGTTACGATTGTGGGGATTACGGCTCGGGGACGTACCATTTCCAGCAGATATATCTATTCGGCAGGGCTGTACGATATGGCAATATCGGCGGGCGGACGGGTTTTGCACATCTTGCAAGAACATGAATTTATTTTAGAGCTAGAGGAGATTGAGGAAGAGGATTTAATCTATTTGGACGGTCAATTTTTACTCGTTTTGAGCGATGAGATATTGCAAAGATTTGTAGATGAACGCAATGAGGCGATTGTGGAATTTTTGCTTGAATCCCCGTTTTTTACGAATGACGGAGCGGCTCATTCCCTTACGTATTCTTTGAATCTGCCAACAGGCAATATGATTGTGGATGCCGCTATTAGCTTGAACGGCAATGATTTTCTAGTAACCAGCACGGCAGCGACGGCGTTCGAGGTCAATCTGCATGGCAGGATAGCATGGCCCACTCTCGATATTGTTGTAATACCAACTGCCTACACCTGGCGAACCTTGCGTCCTTACGACCTTGCAGATGAAATTACGGATGAAATGTTATTTTTTGCAGAACACGAAGATATAAAGGCGTATTTTGATAGCTTAGGCATCACAGCGTTCCATTTAGGCGATGCGGACGATGTCGAAGAGGTATTAAGATACGTACGCATTGAACAGTTTGAGCTAGAGATTGGGGATTATGTGCCGACGTTGATAATGCAACGGGTTAATAATTGAGCGGACGACCGCAGAGAGGTAATTTTATGGAAAACAATTACAAATTTTTTAACAACAACAAATGTGAATATTTCCCCTGCCATGAGGCGGAAGAAAGTGAATTTAATTGCTTATTCTGCTACTGTCCCCTGTACTTGTTGGGCGACCGTTGCGGGGGGGCTTTTAAGGATACTAGCGGGATAAAGGATTGCTCGGATTGCCTATTGCCGCATATACCAGAGCATTATGATACGGTGGTCGCTAAGTTGACCGAGGAGGTTTTTAAAGTTTAGATTTTTTTACAGGGGCGGGTGTTACCCGCCCCTGCGAAATCGAAAATTTCAAGTCAATCCGTAAGAGGGGCAGTTTAACTCATTTGAAGTCAGTTGCCTCTACAATTTGGATTAGTATAACACCATTAATAAGGGCAGGATTCGACTCAATTATGAGACCTTCGTAAATTATTGAAATAAAATTTCCAATGGCGATATCCTCAAATAAAATTGTTTGTCCTTTCCCGCAAATATTCCAATACAGACCTAAACCCACCATCATCCATCAAAGGCTTCAGCAACTCCTTCGGGGCAAGCACCCTGTACTTCTCAGGCTGCCGCAAATAATCCGCCCAATCGCCACATTCTTCTCGCAAAAACGTATTCTCATGCGGAATTATATGCAAGTGCAGATACTCGTCGGCGTTGTATTCCTTTAATTCCGCCATTTTCCAGCCTAACAACGTCTGCCGCATTAGCTGATAATAAGGCTCGTCGGAAGACAATCTTTAAGATTTGCGTTGCTGCCTCTTTGTCATCTTGCAAAAAAATAGATGATTTAGGCAAGCGATTTGTGAGGATAGCATATGTCCAGTTGGTCGCACATGACCTTCGTGCCAGTCAATAGAATGTTTGGCAAAACAATTCACCGAATCCGCTCTGATTTCTTCCCACAGATTCAATGTAGGGCTTTTTAGGATATAGGGAGCAGTTACTCGTTTTATGATTTTTCCATTTTCTTCTATGTTGTAGACTCCGCCGCAAAAATTTTTCTTACCACAATATTATACCACAAAAAAATTTCTAGGGGAAAAAACCCGCCTTTTTGAAAATCGCCAAAAAACCCTGACTTTTTGCGATTTTTCATAAAGTGGGGTTTTTGCCACATTTTTATTTTTTTGTGGTATAATGAGTGTATTGAGTTTTTGTAAAATAGCTGATATAACACCACGAGATTTGTTGCAATTTTGGTAGTTTTTATTACTATTGGTTTTGGTAATAACCCACGCAGGGTAGCCAATACCTAATCTAACCCTATATGCACTAGCTCTAAAAATTTACAGAAAATTTGACAATCGTTTGACATAAAAACGATTGCCTAGAACGGTGGAAATAATGATATATTTTGACAACGCCGCAACAACGCCGTTAACGGCGGCGGCACGGGCGATTTTAACACAGGATTTCTACAATCCGTCTGCCCCTCATGCTTTGGGAATCACGGCAAAAAGGGCTTTTAGCGGGGCTTTGAAAGGGCTTGCGGAAATCCTGTCTTGTCGGGACGATGAGTTGCTGATAACCTCGGGCGGCACGGAATCTAATAATTTAGGGATTTTGGGGGCGGCGTTCGCATTAAAAGCCCGCCACAACAAGCGAAAATTACGCATATTGGCGAGCCTTGCGGAACATCCGTCCGTGGTCGAGCCATTGAAATTTTTGGCGAGTTTGCCCGATTTTACGGTGGAATTTGCACACCAGAAGGACTGGGAATTTTGCCCCGATACTCGTCTCGTTTGTCTAACGCAGGTGGCAAGCGAGACGGGCGATATTTTTGTATTCAAAAAGCCGCAGGGGGTTGTGCTGTTTGTGGACGGTGCGCAGGGGTTCGCCAAGATGCCGTTCGACGGGCAGGCGGATATTTATTCGTTTAGCGGGCATAAAATCGGCGGGCTCGTGGGCGTGGGCGGGTTGATGATACGCAAAGGGATTGTTGTTAAGCCGTTGATGTACGGCGGTGGGCAACAACGGAAGCTGCGGCCTGGCACGGAGAATGTGGCGGGTGCGACGGCTTTGTTGGCGGCGGCGAGGGAATGTTTGGCTGCTGACCTCGCTATTATAGCGGAGATACGCCGTATTTTGGCGGCTCTTTCCGAGGAATTGCCTGGTGTTTGCGTGAATCAGCTGTCGGACAGCGTTTCGCCATATATTCTCAACATGAGTTTTTTGGGGATAAAGGGCGAGGTGCTGGTAAATGCTCTTTCGCAGCGGGGGGTGTGCGTGTCCACGGGTGCGGCGTGCCGTGCTTTGAAAAAGGGTTCGGCTCTTGAGAATATGGGGTTTGATAGGGTTCGGGCTGATTCGGCTGTTCGGTTTAGTTTTTTTCATTTGAACAGTGTGGAGGAGGCGGAAAGGGTTGGCGGGGTTGTTAAGGAGTGTGTGGAGGGGTTGAGGGTTTAATGTTTTCGGTTAAATTTTAGTTGTCGAGACAGCATCTGTAATGGTCGGAAAAATATTTGATGATTTTAATTTTTGAAATTTGAGAAAGTCCAAAAATTTGGATTATTTTGGCAATTATGGTGTCTGTGGCAAGGTTTGGATTTAGGTAAATGGCGGCTTTGTCATTGGCGATTTGCACACGTCTGCAAGGATAAAAATCGAAACCTTTTTTGTTGTATGGTCGGTAAGCGGGATTATTTTTGATTTCGGTAGCCCACAATTTTTCGTGGTTATATGATTTGCCGTTTTTGGAGTTGAGCGGGGTTTTATGACCGCCGAGTGGGCGGATTAATATCCGTCCTTGCGGCAATTCCCATAAAAATCCCTTTTTGACAAAAACATCCCATTATGATACGATATTCTCATAAAATGCACAAATTTGAAAGGAGAATTTTTATGACAACAACAGTAAACATCAGGCTAGACAGGGCAACCAAGAAAGAGTTGCGGAAATATGCGGACGAGTTGGGTTTCACGACCGCCGA
>WRKH01000193.1 GCA_009778175.1 Turicibacter sp. | reverse complement strand
AGCCGAAACCAAAATATTTGTATCAAGAACAATGCTAAGAGGGCGGTTCATCGTTCGCCCCTTCGTACAGCGTTTATCTCGGCGTTAATCTCTTCGAATGTCATAAATTCGCCGTTTTCGACAATTTCTGCTCGTATAATGTTAAAAACTTCTGCTGCCGATAGGTGCGGTGGAAATTTCTCCTCGGCTGCTTTTTCCTGAGCATTAAACTCTTCAAGCATAATATAATCAAGGCTTTCAATGACTTCATTGCTTAATATCGTAAACAAATCGTCTGTTTTTTCTTCTCGTGCGGCTTTTATCTCCTCGTCCGTCGTAAAATCGCCGTTTTCGACAATCTGCGTCCGCACACGCCTTAAATTCTCCGATTTTGGCGAAATGTTCGCCGCTTTTTCCGTGATTGCTATGTTGCTCATTTTTTCAGCCCTTTCAAGTCTTAGTTTTATTGTAACATAGCGGAGGTTTGCTTGTCAAGGGCTTTGTAGTGGAAAAGACACCGCCTAACCTCAAAGTAAAAAGGCTAGACGGTGCGGTTGTTTTGAGTTACGTTTCAACGATGCGACTAATCACCATCGTCATCCTTACCAATTCGAGGACCTCCACCTCCACGATTTTTATTCCTTGGCGGCAAATGTGACCCAACTTTCTTTCTTTCATGTTCATAAATTATTTCCTGAACTTCCTCGTAAGATTTACCATTCAATTTTGCAATTTTAATGGCGACTTTTTCTCCTGGGTAAAATTTCCGATACTCCCCTTCATATCTATGTTGGTAAATGCGAGTACGCAACTGCTTTGATACTCCAATATACATTATTTGTCCATCCTTCAAAATCCGATAAGTACCTGGCACCCTGGGTATTTGCCCAACATCATCGTAACCGTACTCCTTGGGACGACCTGGCTCGTAAATGCCTTCGTCCATTTGTTCTTCTGCCGCCGAAGACAAAAAACTAAAAATACTACTTAATAAACCCATTTATATTTCTTCCTCTCTGACCCCATTTTGGGGATTTTTTAAGTTCTAAATTATAATTTCAAACACCAAAAAAACACAAGCCACGGCTATTCCCTCAACGGAAAAAGCAAGCCGTTATCTTGTGCTAACAGCGTTCTTTTTAAGCACAGCAATAAGGCATAGCTTAAGCTAATGCTCTGCTCTGCTCTGCTCTGCTCTGCTCTGCTCTGCTCTGCTCTGCTCTGCTCTGCTAATTATAGCACAGTTCGGCATAGTTTGTCAACCCCTTTCGTGAAAATTTTTCAGCCGTCTTGCGACTTCAAGTTGAACATCCCATTTCTCCTGAAAATCCAACTCTTTTTACATTATACACCACAAATTTTAATTTGTCAAAAAAATTTCAAAAAATTTTTCCCAACAGCCCCCCAAACTCAATCACTCTCCGCAACCTCCACCAAAACCCTCTCCCCCTCAACCCAAGCCACCGCGCGCAACCCCTTACTATCATACCCACGCCAAATAAAAACCCGACTATCCACTTTCCGCACAATGCCCGCCTTATCAACATATCGACAACGCAAATAAACGGCAGGTTTATCATTTAGCCCAATCCGAATCGCTCTGTAATGCACCAATTCCACAATCTCGCAATCAAACCGCTCTCCGACCTCTTTCAAAGCCGCCAAATCCGCCGTCCGCTTGCGGTCGAACGCCGCCGCCACAAGCCCAATCGCTCCCCATGCCGACATAAACATAGCCCACAACCCAATAATAAACTCCAAACCTGCACCAATCATTATGCCGATAAACAAGACCAACGTAGTCATAAACGGCACGACAAAAACCAACACCTGCCACGCCAACAAAGCCGCTGGACTCCGCAAAAACCACCGCTCGCTAAAAAACGGCGCCAACCCCAAAGCCTGTATCCTTATCATTTCTATCCCCTTTTCTATCTTTCCTGCTCGTCAAACAACCGCCGATAAATGCCGTCCAACGCCATTAACTCGCCGTGCGTGCCCACTTCCGCCACCTTGCCGCCGTCCATCACGACAATGCTGTCCGCCGCCACGATATTGTCCAAATTATGCGTCGTTATCAGAATCGTGTGGTCGGTGCGGAGCGACTCTATCGTCTCCATGACGTACCGCTCGGAATCCTTGTCAAGTGCCGCCGTCGCCTCGTCAAAGACCAAAATCGGCGCACGTTTCGCCAGCGCCCGCGCAATCGCAATCCGCTGTTTCTGCCCGCCGGACAGCGAACCGCCCTTCTCGCCGCAGTCCGTGCCGTAGCCGTCCTCCAATTCCATGATAAAATCATGGGCAACGGCTCGCTTGGCGGCAATCTCCACCTCCACCTGCGAAATCCCCAACTTGCCGTACTCGACATTCTCGGCAATGCTGATGTTGAACAGCTTGCAGCTCTGGTCAACATAGGCGAACTGCGAACGCCACGCCGCCGCCGAGCTGTCGTTGAAACCCAATCCGCCTATGAAAATCGGCATTTCTGGGCGTTCGTACATTCCGATAATCGCACGCAGCAGGGTCGATTTGCCAGAGCCGCTCTCGCCCACGAACGCCACCATTTTATTTTCGGAAATTTCCAACGAAACGCCGCTAAGTGCCGTATTCTCGGCGTTCTGATAACTGAAATCCAGCGATTTTACAGCCAGATTATAGCCGTCAAATTCCGCCGATTTATCCTTGTGAAAATGGCGTTCAGGAGCGTCAATTATCTCGAAAACTCGCTTGGTGGCAACCAGCGGGCCCTGAAACGCCGCAATCGTCCGCCCAATGCCGCCCATCGACATCGAAATCGACTCCATAAGCGGCGGCATCATCATAAGCACAGGGAATTCCAAATGCCCATTTATAACGAGCCAGCCACCTAAGACAAATGTAGTAATCAGCGACAGCCAGCCGCCGACCGTAGTAAAAATATTCTGCCACATTTGGATAAACGCAATGCGAATGTCCAGGATTTTAATCGTTCCGATGGGCGTTTCAAAGTCTCGGAGAGCCTTGTTCTGCATATTGTACGCACGAATGGGCAACGCCGCCGCCATGAAATTGGTCATATGGCGGACGGAATCGGCGATTTTGCCAAGGCGGCTTTCGTTCAGCCGAGCGAGCGGCCCTGTGAAGCCATTTTGGGCGAAAAACAGCACCGCACCCACGCCCAGTCCAGCCAGTCCGAGCCGCCAATCTATGATAAAAATCGTGATGACGGAGAACGCAAACGCCATGAAATTCTGCAAAAATGCGTACATGGTGTTTTCCATGAGTTGCCCGACCATGCCCACGTCGGTGTTGAGGGCGGCGAGGCTGTCGCCGCTGTGCGTGGCTTGGCTGGTTTCGAGGTCGCGGTTGGTGTATTTGTCGAAAAGCTGGCGACGCATTTCTCGTTGGATTTTGGCGTTCGTGAGAACGAGCAGGTAGATGCCGCCGCCCACGCCCAGTCCAGCCAGCACGTACATGGCGAACGTGATGACGGACGTATTTATCAGTTGCTCGAAACTGCCCGCCAAAATAGCCGCCATGATGCCCGCACTGAAAAAGCCCATGAGCAGGGGGAAGATATAGCCCTGGATAGAGTACAGGAACATTCCCGTGGCGTACTGGATTTTGTAGCCTGTCATAAACGCAAACAGGCGTTTTAGATGTGTTAGATTTTTCATTTTGTTAGACCTCCATTGGTTGTAGTTGTGGTGCGGTTTGTGATTGTTCGGCTAGGTATTCTAGCAACTTTTCGGGGAATTTTTCCATGGGCGGATCGCCCTCTTCTTCGTTCCAAATTAGAGAGTCGTCTACTGCCACCTCAAAATCCAGTCGCAGTGCGGCTAAATCCTCGCCCTCGTACAGCACCAAATCTCGAACGTTTACGAGTTTGCCGAAAAATACGCCGTCTTCGGCGGAATATTCGATTGAGCCGTAGTATCCTTTGTATTCCATTAGATTGTTCATATTAGTCCCTCTTTTTCTAATTGTTTTATGACTTCCACAATTTGGTATATTTGCAGAATATTGCCAGGGTGCGGTCTGTGTAGCGTAACGTTTATTTTTCTGCCGTTATCAATGCGTGTAAATTTCACACGTGAACCGCTGGTTTTGCCTTGGTTGCTCCGCTTGAAACCTAGCAAAGAGAGCAGCGTCTCCACTTCGTCAAAGGTCATGTCTCGTGGCCGTGATTTTAGGCGGTTGATTAGTTTTTGTTTTCTGTTCATTTATACCTCCGCAGGTTGTAGTTGTGGGATTGCGTGGGGTGCGGCGGTTGATTGTTCGGCTAGGTATTCTTGCAGTTTTTCGGGGAATTTTTGCATGGGCGGTCTGCCCTCTTCCTCGTCCCAAATCAAGCAGTCATCCACCATATACTCAAAGCCTAGTCGTAGTGCGGCTAAATCCTCGCCCTCGTACAGCACCAAATCTCGAACATTTACGAGTTTGCCGAAAAATACGCCGTCTTCGGCGGAATATTCAATTGAGCCGTAATAGCCTTTGTATTCCATTAGATTGTTCATATTAGTCCCTCGTTTCGCTCGTTTTCAACAACCGCCAAAAAATCACTAGGCAAAATCGGCGGAATCACCGAGTTCGCAAAGTCCTTGATATTGCGAGTAACGATATAATCGGCGTTCTTGGCGACCGCACATTTGATTTGTAATGCGTCCTCGAAATCGGCGATTTTGTCGTCTGCGGCGGCGAGTAGCAACTTGTCTTCGTCTATGCTGACTACCGTCAATTCTGCACATAGCTTTTTTACCAACTCTCGTCTTTCGTCAAGGCTGTGGCTTTTTCGCAAAATATAGAACAAATTCGTGAAACTGTGGGCGGCAACATAGGCGATAATATCCTTGCTAAAACAATAGTCCATGATTTGCTTTGCAAACTCGAAAAAAGGCTCTCGTTTGCCGAACCAATCTATTATAACATTGGTGTCAATCAACACGGAGATATTTTTCATGTAAATACTCGTCCCTTTCCTTTTCATAGTCAAAATTTTCGCCCAAGGGTCGCACATATTTGTTTAGCAATTCAAACGCCTCTTTGCCGCTTAATTTTGATTCTATCGAGGGTTGCGGCTTATCCGCCAACCCCTGCACAAACCGATAAACCGCACTTTGGTGCTTTTCCGGCAATTCCTCAACCATTTTCGTTATTTCTAGCACTAAATTTTCCATTAGCTTTCCTCCTTTTCCAATATCGCCAAAAAATCACTAGGCAAAATTGGCGGAATCACCGAGTTCGCAAAGTCTTTAATATTGCGAGTAACGATATAATCTGCGTTCTTGGCGATTGCACATTGGATTTGCAATGCGTCCTCGAAATCGGCGGTTTGTTTGTCCGCCAAGGCGAGTAGGATTTTCTCCAAGCCAATGTCAACCACTTCAAATTCCGCACATAGCAATTTCAATATATCACGCCGCCCCTCAACGCTGTGATTCTTCCGCAAAATGTAGAACATATTGCTGAAACTGTGGGCGGCAATGCAACCGTCGAGCTTACCGCCAAAACAAAGCTGCATAATTTTATCCGCAACGTCGTAAAACTCGCTTCTTGGCATACTCCAATCCAACAAAACGTTCGTGTCAACCAACACGGATATATTTTTCATACAGATACTCATCTCTCTCTTTCTCGTAGTCAAAATCGGCAAGCGGCTTTTTATCAGGATTATGCAATATCTGTTTTAGCTTTTCATAAGCCTCCATGCCGCTCAACTCCGACTCCACAGGCGGTTTATCCGCCAACCCCTGCACAAACCGATAAACCGCACCTTGGTGCTTTTCGGGCAACTCCTCAACCATCCTCGTTATTTCCAACACTAAATTCTCCATCACTTTTCCTCCTTAATCAACCGCCCCAACCTAGCCAACTTCCCGCCCATAACCTCCGCCAACTCCCGCTCGGACACGGCATACACAGACTTCAACTGCTCCAACATAATGTAAACATCGCCCATTTCTTCCACTATCTTGTCTCGATTGTCGCCGCCCCTGTTGACATTTTTCAGCAACTCCTTAGACAATTCCGCCAACTCCTCCAAAGTCTGCAACACTTCGGCATCTTTGCCCCATTTTTTCAGGGCGAGTCGCATCAATTTCTCATGCTCCTGTGTGAACATCACGAAACCCCCTTAACCCCCTCAATCCGCACAACAGCCCCATTCTCCAAACTAATCTTCACATCGCAAATCGCCATCGCACTCGCCCTGTGTGCCGTCATTATCAGCGTCTTGTCCGCTGGCAAATCCTGCAAAGTCGCCAAAATCTGCGACTCCGTGGCGGGATCCAACGCCGAGGTCGCCTCGTCAAAGATGATTATCGGCGCATCCTTGTAAAATGCCCTTGCTAACGCTATCCGCTGCCGCTGTCCGCCCGAAATATTTTCGGACGACTCCGCCAACATATCGTCAAAGCCGAGCGGCAACGATTTCACGAACTCCAAAATGCCCGCATCCGCACAAGCCCGCTCCAACCGTGCGTTCTCGTCCGCCGTCCGCTCCTTTTTGCCAGAAATATTTTCGCCAATCGACTCGGGCAGCAAAAACGAATCCTGCGGCACGTAAGCGAACAACTCACGCAGGGCGGCTGGCGAAACCGTGCCTGTATCCGTGCCGAAAACGGCGATTTTGCCGCTCCGCTGCTTGTACATTCCGAGCATCAATTTCAAAATGCTGGATTTTCCCGAGCCAGAGCCGCCTGCAAGTGCGATTTTCGCCCCTTTTTCCACCGAAAATGATACGCCTTTCAGCACATTTTCGCCGTCCTCGGAATACGCAAAATCCACGCTTTGAAATTCCACCGCAAGCCCATTTTGCGGGATTTTCCCCATAATTGTTAAATCCTCTTCCTCGCCGTCATACGTCTCGTTGACGCGCACCGCCGAGCCAGCCGCAGTGCCGAGCCTGGTGAGGTTTTGCGACAGCTCCATCAGCCAGCCGCTTGCGACGCTCGCAATCGCCGTATATGCGATAAATTCGGCAATCGTCATGTTGCTGTTGATGACGGCGTTCCCAGAAATGATGGTTATGAAAAACATCGGCACGAGCGTTACCAAAATGCCCGCAATGACAAGGACGAGCATGGTTTTCAGGAAATCCTTGACGGCGACAATGAACTCGTCATAAGCCGCCAAAAATCGGCGTTCCACGGTGCTTTCGAGCGAATACGCCACGACAGTCGCCGTGTTCTGCAAGGAGTCCGTTACGACAGCGTTGTATTTCGCCTGTTTTTCGGACATTGTAACCTGTTTTTGCTGTATCGGTTTCGAGATGAAGACCTGCATGACAACGAGCAGCGGAAAGAGCACGAGAAAGAGTGCCGTAAACAGCGGTTGCAGGAAGAACATATAGCCGAGCGACACGATAAGAAACATAAACTCGGCAATCGTCTGCATTCCAGCGGTCGAGATGAGGGCGACTGCGTTGGGCAGGTCGTTTTGTTGAATGGACGTAACCTCGCCCGTGTTCAGTTTTTCGAGGGCGGAAAAGGGTTTTTTGAGGATGGCGCGTGCGAAATTGTGGCTCATTTTGTATTGAGCGGCGGCGGCGTATCGCCCTGCGAGGTAGGCGTTCAGCCCAGCGAAGAGCGTCCGCACGGCGAATATGCCGCTGACGAGGGCGAGGTAGCCGACTAGGGTGTCCCAGTCGCCGTCGAGGGCGCTTTGGCCCATGCTGCCAGATATTATCGTGGCGAGCATGGCGGCTACGGTTATGATTGCCGCCATGACGGCGTAGCATAGGTAGATTGCCTTGTAGTTGATTCCGTGCTTGCGGAATGTTGCGAAAAATGTTTTTAGCATTTTGTTAATCCTCCTTGGATTTTGTGTTTTTTAAGTATATCATAAATTTGTGGTTGGTGTAAAGGTTTTGTTTTTTGGGGACGCAAATAACACAGGCTGATTTTGGGGAATCGGACTGTGTTATTTAGAGGTTGCAAAATTGCAGATTGCACGGCAAAGGCTCTGCTCTGCTCTGCTCTGCTCTGCTCTGCTCTGCTCTGCTCTGCTCTGCTCTGCTCTGCTCTGCTCTGCTCTGCTCTGCTCTGCTCTGCT
>WRKH01000192.1 GCA_009778175.1 Turicibacter sp. | reverse complement strand
CCGCCCCTACAAGACCCAAAAATTCAAACTAAATTTAAAGTTTGTCCACTTTTCAAAGTGGCGGGGGTCTGGGGGCAGAGCCCCCAGGGTCTTAATCTTTTAAGGAACGGGTACGCTGAAGACGGTTTCTATTGTGAAATCGCCTATGATGCCCAAAGATGATGCAACTCGGATGGCAGCTTGGTCGTCGAAATGCCACCATTCGGAAGCTAGCGGGACGAAACCGTTGCTGGCAAAATAAGCCTGCATTAAAAGAGCCGCCTCTGTCATTCCAGGAGCTGGAGGGTTGTTGGCTATCTGAGCAACCGAAGTTATGTTGATCGGACGAGTGAAAGCCACGGCAGCAACACTTAGTTCGTGCATGGGAGATGGCATTGTGTGAAGCTCAAAATCCGTTACGTTTATAAATTGAAATTCGCCAGATAATGCAGACTCCATCGCCGTTATCCTTGCTAAACTCACATCAACAGCCACCCCGCGCTGATGATTGGATAGTGAGGTTGAAATAAACCAGCCAATTCCCCAAGGCCCCGTGTTAATGCCCGCACGAACCTGCGGATTCATGTCCATAAGATTGTTGAGAGAGTCAACGATTATCCCCTGTTGTTCGCTAGGACGAAAAGCCTCGTAAAGTACCAATGTGTTGCCGTCTGCTAATGCCAGTTGCTGTACATTATGCAGACGTTGGGCTGTTATGTAAAGGATTGGAGCTATGTATTCTATCCTGTTTAGACGTTGATTCATAAAGATACCGTCGTAGAAACGAACACCCGTAACGCCAGGGATAGCAAATCCGCTCGATTGCATTACAGAACCCGATGCGTTGGTTATTCTGTATACGATTGATGGAATAATGTCAGGTAAATTTATGAAACATCTCCTGTGCTCCACCCAGCCTGTAAGACCGTCCAGAACCTCTACATACCAAAAATCGCCGACCTCTTCGAGGATAATGAATCCCTGTCCCCCCAATAACTGCAGAATCGAGGCAGAATTTGCACGAGCCTCTGATAAAAGAGGCTGAGTTACTGCAGCCCAACCTGTTGAACCCGCTATTGGCAACTCAAATCTGCCGCCTTCCTCTAGATAATTTCTGCCAATAATGGCAACTTCCATCAAGTTCGCTGATAATGGTGGTCTCTCATAGCCCGAATTATCCAAATCCAAGCCATTTGCATCATCGGAGTCTCCAGGATTACTGGCAATCGCTGGGTTTGAAGGTACACTTTGAGGCGGCGGTGCAGATGCAAAGCCTCCCGATATGTGCGTCCCCGTCAAAGCCCCGCTCAATATCAGATTCACCATGTATCCCACCATGATAATTGCCGCCGATATCCCAGTAAATTTCAGTGCAATTATCGCTCTGTTTTCCTTTTTCTTCTTTTTCAATCTGTTGTTATTCATGTTTTCACCAATCCTTTTTTACGCCAATGCCCCATTTTATACACAATTATCGATATTAGTGTGTTAGAAATCCATGCGATGAGTATCGAATACATTATAGCCTCTGGCACTTCGCCCATCAGGTAGATGAGCAGATAGGCGGCTGGCACTCTGACCAAAATAGAGTTTACAGAAGCCCCAACCAGCGGGGAAATCGCATCGCCCGCACCTCTTATTGTTCCCCACAGTACCATCGCCACGGAGAAAGCTATGTAACCTGGTGCTAAAATAAACAGCATTTGTTGGCTTAATTCAATGACCTCGGGCGTTTGCGTGAATACACTTGCTATGTGATGACCAAAAAGCAGTATCCCGCCGACCAACGAGGAGCATACTAGAAATGCTAAAATTCCGCATTGCCTTGTACCTTGTGCAAGTCTTTCGATTTTGCCCGCACCCATGTTCTGCCCTGTAAATACTGTAATAGCATTGCTAAAGGAGAACGCTGGCATTACCACAAAACCATCTATACGCATTACAACCACATACGAGGCTATGAATAGGTCGCCGAAACCATTTACCAAAGGTTGCACCGCCATTACTGCCAAAGCTATTATCGCCTGCGAAACCCCTGTGGGTATCCCCAATTTGAGTATCTGCACCGCAAATTTTCTTTTGAGCTTAAGGAAATACAGATTTGTGTCGAAAACATCAGTCATTTTCAATAATTTCCTTAGGCACAGTATGGCACTCACACCCTGTGATACTACCGTACCCACCGCAACCGCTGGCATCCCCCAACCCAAAACCGCTATAAATGTTACATTTAGGACGATATTTAGTACAGAGGCAATAGCCAAATAGATAAGCGGGCTAAGTGCATCGCCCAATCCCCTTAAAATACCCGATAATACGTTGAAATATGCAGTCGGCAACACACCCCAAAGCATTATTTGAGTGTATAATACGGCATCGTCTAGTATCTCGGGCGGTGTTTGCAATGCTATCAGCAGCGGCCGTGCTATAAAAGGTCCCGTTATCATCAAGAAAATGCCCATTAACGTGGTTACTGTAAGCGAATTTCCTATCGTATACGAAAGATCCTCCCTTAATTTCGCCCCAAAATATTGCGAAATCATTATACCTGTTCCGACTGCCACACCCATCAAAAGCACTAAAACAAGGAACAATAGCGGTATCGAAGCTCCCACTGCCGCCAAAGCGCCATCGCCTATATATCTACCTAAAACAACCGCATCCGCTGTATTATACAGCTGTTGAAACATATTGCCCACAAGCAACGGTATCGTAAAGTATAGCAATTTTTTCCAAGGCGGCCCTTCGGTCATATCGACCGATGAAAGCATTTTCTTAAATTGATTCATACATACCCGCTATTTACTAAAAATATTTTTAAAACCGCAGGGGACAGCCCGAGGTTTTCTGTATATCGGGAGGATTTTAATCTTCGACAGTTTCGCAATGTTAAAAATATCGAAATTTCAATCTTTGGCAGTTTCGGGGTGTTAAAAATATCTTTGAGAATTTTTACTACCATCCTCCCGATATACATTTGCCTGTTACTTAATAATCTCTATAAAACTCGCTCCAACTCGGTTTACAGCAGCACCCAAATATTGTGTGATAAATCCCTGTGATACTACTATATCGCCCGTTTCCTCATGAACCCAAATATAAACGTCCGTGTATGTGTCGTCATGGATAAAGATGAAACTTTCGCCGCCGAATTCGATTGCAATCCCCAGCAAAGGATCGAATGTAAATTCCACACCAAATACAGCATTAATGAAATTTGCCGAAAATAGGACGGTATCCTGGTATAATATAGGGCTAATATCCACTGTGTCTGGAAATTCGCCGTTTTCCGTCAAATTTTCAACATTTGGTAAACCAATGTGCATACTCAACCTTACCAAATCCTCAACATAGGCTATAACCAAATTGTGGTTTGCGTTGATCTCCACTTCAAAGAAGCCCTGTTCAACTTCAAATCTACCACCAACGATGTCGCCGTTAGCGTCCAAAGCCACTACCCTGTTTGAGTTTAATTCTTCGAGCAAAGTTGGATCTATTGGCATCCTTATCGTAACATTAGCATCTCCAAAATCTGGTAGAGGCTGCCCGTCAATCGATATTTCCAGCACAATATCGCCAAATACATTTTCCTCAGCCGTTGGGAAACTCTGCACGAATATGCTAATTATCGGGCTTTCCGCCTCGGTTTCCTCGTCCGTTTCGTCTGTCTCTTCGCCCTCATCTTCCGCTTCTTCGCCTGTTTCGTCAGTTTCGTCTTCTTCGGCAGGGGGTGCGGTTGCTGTTAGGAATAGCCGCTGCAATTTGAAATTATCCAGAATAATCTGTACACCGTCAGGGGTTTCGATAATTAAATTTATGCCCGACTCGATAATTTCCAGCAGAATATCAGCGGTTAAATCCAAAATCGGCATATCTGTGGTTAAAGTGATGATAATATCGTCAATTTGACCGTCTTCATCGGGGATTAATTGGTCTCTTATATCGTCCAAATAATCAGCTTCTTCAGGTTCTTCAGGCTCTTCTGGCGGTTCGGGGTCATTTGGCACGTCAGGTTCTTCAACCTCAGGTGTTTCTATTGGAGGTGGTGGAGTGTAGTCCGAATCATCGCCGCCATTTCCGCCACCACCACCGCCGCCGATATTACCGCCGCCGATAACATTTACACGTACTTCGCCGCTTTGCCCCAAAGGCAGATTGCTTGGCCTATGGAAAGCGAATAAGATATAGCTTCCGTGGTTTTCTTGTGAAACCGAGTACAGCGGCAAATTAGCCGTGTGAAGCCTGTCAATGCCGTCCGCATTTATAATCGTGATTGCTCCAGGCGTTGTTATCCAAATGTACTCAAATGGAGGGGTTTCAGGATTGGGTTGATGAGCCCAAATAAATTCAACATAGCCATTTACCATATCAAGATTGGAGTGATCGACAGCCGCTTGCGGCACTCCAACATCAACGCTAAACGTAATGTTGCTGCCCGCTGCTACATTGTTCGTTTGCTGGAAGATTGGATTTGTAAGAAAATCAATCCAAACCGTAGCAATATCGGGCAATTCCGATTCAAACGGGGTAAATTCTAGCGTTGTAGGTATAGGCAATGATATCGGAAGCAGCTCGGGCTCTTCATCATCTTCGATTTCGTCGATTTCGTCCACTTCTTCAATAACTTCCGTATCGTCCGCTTCCTCTTCGTCTGTGTCATCAACATTGTCCTCTTCGTCTGTATCGTCTACGTATTCGATTTCGTCCGTCTCGTCAGATTCATCGGTTTCGTCGATTTCTTCCGTATCGTCCGTTTCCTCTGAATCTTCTTCATCGTCTATTTCATCGTTTTCGTCAGTGTCCTCCGTGTCTTCAACATCGTCTTTCTCCTCGGTGTCGTCCACATCTTCGACTTCGTCAATATCCTCTTTTTCTTCATCGTCTTCCGTTTCGTCAACATCCTCTATTTCATCAACTTCGTCATCAATTTCGTCATCATACGAAAGATTAACGGCGGAAACGAGGTTCACATCCATGGCGACTTCCATCGCAAAAGCTGGCGTTACATTCGCAATAGCCACAACAAAAGCCGTAAACAATGCTATACGCCGTTTTATGTTTTTTAGTTCCATATAATCCCTGCCTTTTCTAAAATATTTTTAACACCCCACAGTCATTCTATAACTTTTGAGTGGATATGTCAAATTTAATTTCTAATCGACAAAAATTATTTTCTACAAAATTTGCATATGGCAAAATTGTGTGTTATACTAAAAATAAAGGATTGACGAAAGGGGTTGGAATTTGTGATAGCATTATGTATTGTTTTACTAGTTTTGGGGATTGTGTTCCTAATGCTAGAAATGTGGTTGCCTGGGGTGGAAGTCTTTGCTGCGGTGGGGCTGATTGCACTCCTCGTGTCAGCGGTGCTGGCTGTCTTGTATGTGCCAGGCGGTTGGTTTATCGTGGCTGGTCAAGCCCTTGTTATGGTTGCTTTCTTCGCCAATATGTACCGTTTTATGAAGAAAAAGCAACTCGAGGGCAAGCTGATTTTGACCGAAAATTTGGATGTTCCTCAAACCAAGGATTTTTCCTATCTTGTCGGTCGAGAGGGCAAGACGCTTACTGCCCTGCGCCCCAGCGGCGAGGCCGATTTTAACGGCGTTCGTGTGGAGGTTACTTCCTACGGGCCTATGATTGGGGAGAACACCAAAATTAGTGTGATAGAGACGGATTTGAGCCGCATTGTCGTCCGTCAAGCTGAACAATAGGAGGTAGATTTATGTTATTAAATGCAGATTTTGATTTAATTTTTGGGGCTGGAAATGCTATTATGATAGTGGTTGTGCTCGCCCTGTTCTTCGTGCTTTTCGTGTTTTTCCGTTTCGTGCCCGTGGGACTGTGGATTTCTGCCATCTCAGCGGGCGTGAAAGTGAGCATATTCTCGCTCATCGGGATGCGTCTTAGGCGTGTACGCCCGTATTCTATCGTGGCACCGCTTATCAAGATTTCCAAGGCGAACATTCCCGTGCAAATCAATCAGCTCGAATCGCACTATTTGGCGGGCGGGCGTGTGAACGCCGTGGTGGATGCCATGATAGCCGCTCACAGAGCCAATCTCGACCTGCCATTTGAGCGGGCGGCGGCAATCGACTTAGCGGGTCGAGATGTTTTCGAGGCGGTCAGCATGAGCGTTACGCCAAAAGTCATACAAACGCCCGAAATTTCTGCAATGGCAGTGAACGGTATCGAGGTTATAGCGACGGCGAAAATCACGGTACGCACGAACATTCAGCGATTGGTCGGCGGTGCGGGCGAGGACACGATAATTGCCCGTGTGGGCGAGGGTATCGTTACGACGGTCGGCTCGTCCGAGACGCATTTTGCCGTGTTAGAAAGCCCCGATGCCATTTCCAAAAAAGTCCTTGAGAAAGGATTGGATGCTGGCACTGCTTATGAAATACTCTCCATTGACATAGCGGACGTAAGCGTGGGTCGCAACATTGGAGCAAAATTGCAGATTGAGCAAGCGGATGCGGACTTGAAGATTGCACAAGCCAAGGCGGAAGAGCGCCGAGCTTTGGCGGTTGCACAAGAGCAGGAGATGCGTGCGAAGGTAGAAGAGATGCGTGCAAAAGTGGTAGAATCCGAGGCGGAAGTGCCACGAGCCTTATCCGAGGCTCTCCGTGCTGGCAAATTGGGTTACATGGATTATCTGAACATGGAGCATACCAAGGCAGACACGAGAATGAGGGATAGTTTCGGTAATATGCAGGTGGAAGTATCAGCAAAACCTGTAAAATAAAAAAACAAGACCGTGGGGGCTTTTGCCCCCACGGTTTCATTGGGTTGGTTTATAGAAAAAACGGGCGGGCGAACCCCGCCCGATATTTCTACGATGTAGGTAAGATTAATGGCAGTGATGCTTAGGTCATGTCCTAAAGAAGTTGAAATGTTAGATGCCCGACGGCACTTTATGCGGGTTGTTTTAACTGTTAATTTTGTCCAATTTGTTGTGTTTGATCTATAAATGACATAATCTCCATGCCTACTGCATTAAGGTCATGGTGCAGATGAAGAGATATCTCATTATGAAACCGCACTATTGCCATTAATTCGCTATTACTCAACTGGAGTTCTCTATAAATTTCAATCCACTCATTGTTCATTTCCGCTGTCAGGGGATCAGCCCACCCAGCCCCATGTCGCGATTCCATTATCGCTCTAGCCTCTACCATCAATTCCCGTCGAATCGCATCAAGCTGAGCCTACCTTGCCTGAGCAAACGCCATTTCTTTCAACACCACCTCACGATCCCATTGATTAAGAGCGGCAGCATGCCTAATCAAATCATTACGACTCATGCTTGCATTTGCTCGTTCCGGCATTCGTGCCCGTAATGTTTCCCGCAACAAATCCGCACCGAGTTCCGTATCGGGCAACCGTGTGAAAATTTCTTCGTCGGTCAATGAATTGTAAAATTCGTCTTCGGTCAGGATTGCACGGCGTTGTTGTTCCGTCAATTGTGATAGGTCAATTCCCATCTCGATTGCCTGGGCAATTGTCATGCCTTGTTCAGCGTTCGATGCTTGCGGTGTTTGTTCTTGTTGTCGGCTTTCTAATGCTTCTGCGATGGTGGGGCTTGTGCCTATCCATCCTGGCATTTCGTTACTTGCCTCAAGTTGTTGCGAACCAATTATCGCCATTCCTGCAATAATCGTTCCCATAACCAAATTTTTGACTTGTTTCAGTTTCATAAAACTTCCTCCTTTATTTTTATTTTTCCAAGGGTAGCTTGGTATTGGTTTTGTGCGATTTTTAATCCGTTCGTTCGCACGTCTCCGCCCTCATATTTTGTTTGTACAACACAAAAAAACACAAGCCAAAACTCACTCTCGTAATACGAAAAATAAGCTGGTTGCTTGCGTTGGTAACATTCTTGTTTTTTCGAGACACGCCAAAAAGGTGGAGGCTAGGCGGCTAAGGCTCTGCTCTGCTCTGCTCTGCTCTGCTCTGCTCTGCTCTGCTCTGCTCTGCTCTGCTCTGCTCTGCTCTGCTCTGCT
>WRKH01000191.1 GCA_009778175.1 Turicibacter sp. | reverse complement strand
CCCCCAGACCCCCGCCACTTTGAAAAGTGGACAAACTTTAAATTTGGTTTTTGGCTATCCCAATGTCTCATAATTTGATGATAACATTAACGTAGGGGCGGATATTATCCGCCCGTTTTTCGTCTAGTAAAAATCCCTTATAACGGGCAATTTGTCCGCATCTTCTTTATGCAACCCTTTCATTAGGGCCAACATCAAAAAGTAAACCACAACACCAATAGCTATAGAAATTAATGTGGCAAGCCCACTAAATCTGTAAAACATAGCTACGATGGCGTTGTAACTAACGTAACAGGCTAGCCCCATCACAAAGGCGGCTACAAACGGCTTTACTAAAATCCCCACCCAATCAAATTTTATGCCCGTGAACTTTACCAAAAAACCGACGTTTACAAGGCTTGCCAAAAAATAGCAGACAACCGTGCTAATAACCGCACCCAACACATTTATTTCAGGTATGCCGATAAGCAGATGATTTAGCGGTATTTTGAAAAATGTTCCCACGATTGCCGCTATTACTGGAATCGCTATCTTTCCCATGCCTTGCAATGCACCTGTTGACACCTGTACCATGGAGAGGAACACGATACTAATAGCCCCGAACTGGAGTAAAACAGCCCCTTCAGGGTGGTTCGGGAACAATAAAAGCAGAATAGGCTCTGCCATGACTGCCAAACCTATTGCAGACGGCACAGAAATCAGAGAGGAAAGCCTAAATGCTCGACCTATCTTATATACAACGGCTCTGCGATCGCGCGTGGCGTTGCTACCTGCGATACTGGGCAATATAGCGATAGAAAGTGCTGAAGATATAGCCACTGGCAGAGTGGTTATAACTATGAATTTTCCCGTAAACTGACCATAGAGTGCTTCTATCTCCTGTTGGCTGAAAATACCCGTTTCAGCCAATCTATGTGCTATCATTGCCATATCGATAAAGTTTGCAATGCTATAGATGCTTGTGCCCAGCACGATTGGGAAGGTGGTATATAGTAATTCCTTTAGGAGTTTGGGGAAATCTTCCGTTTTTTTTGAACGGTCTCTGCGTATTCGCTTTTTTATTCGTGGCGAAAGTAGATGATAGATGGCGACTAGGGTAATAAGCCCTAAAAAAGCACCGATGCCTGTGCTAGCAGTTGCACCCGCTGCCGCCCATGTAATATTTTCTATAAAGAGGTATGCCAGCCAAATTTTGAATATTGCGTTGACTACCTGCTCTATTATCTGCGATAGTGCAGTCGGCACGGTATTATTCATTCCTTGAAAATAACCCCGATAGACTGCCATGATAGCTACAACAAGTACGGCTGGCGAGACTGCTCGTATGGCATAGACGCTCCCAGGGTAGCCAAACCACACAGACAGATAACCCGCAAACGTCCACAACAGTAACGAGCCGAAAGTGCCAAAAACCACAGCCACCAGCATGGCAACCTTAAACACGGCGTGTGCATTTGTGTACTCTTTTTGTGCAACCCGTTCAGATACCATTTTTGAGACTGCACTCGGTATTCCTGCCGATGAAAGCACCAACAAAAACGCATAAAACTGAAATCCAACGCCATAGAGTGCATTGCCCTCATCGCCTATAAGGTTTGTTAGCGGCAATCTATACAAAAATCCTATAAATCTTGCAAATAAAGTTGCAGCCGCCAAAATAGCGGCTTGTTTTACAAACGACATCAACGTACTCCAAACTAAAAAGATTATGACAGACCCTGTAATTTAGCTAGGGTCATGCGGAATCTCCTTTTCTATAGGCACAGTGCCGAGTTCTAAATTTCTTTACAAGTACATTATAGCATAAATCGGCGATTATGGCACTCCCTTTACAAATCCCCAAAAATATGCTACCATAGATGAAATAGTATTTTGAGGGGAAAATCATGCGAGATATAAAAAACGATTTCAAGACCAACATATTTAAACCTGTCTACCTGCTCTACGGCGAGGAAACTTATTTGGTTCGCCATTATGCCAACCAATTTTTGAATTTAATCGACGACACGGTTATGAATCGTGCGACATTTGAGGGCAAAGAATTTGATGTTAAAGATTTGATAAACGCCGCCGATACATTGCCGTTTTTTAGTGATTGGCGTTTGATTTTTGTGAAAGAATCGGGGCTTGTAACCACTGGGCGTAAGGATGCAACCGAAGCCCTATCAAAATATTTGCCCGCTATGCCACGCACCACGATTATGATATTTGTAGAAACGGCGTTAGACAAACGCAACCGACTTTACAAGCAAATTGCAAGCATTGGGCGAGCCGTGGAGTTTCCCCCTTCCACCGATTCCGATTTGGTTAGATGGATAATAAACATCTTCAAGAAGAGGGGCAAGACAATAGAGACCTCGACGGCAAATTTGCTACTTAGGACAGTACCAAAGGGTATGGATACGATATACACAGAATTGGACAAGTTAGACAGTTTTACGGGCGACCGCACAGCTATAACAGCAGATGATATACAAAAAATCAGCACAAAATCGTTAGAGTTTCGTGTTTTCGACATAATAAAGGCTCTATGCGATGGCAAAGTCGAGACCGCTCTAATCGGCTATCACAACCTACTTTCTCTAAAAGAGCAGCCTCTTATGATATTATCGATGATTGCGAGGCAATTCAGAATCATACTAAAGTGCAAGGCGGTATCAAAAAAAATGAACGTCAACCAAATAGCGACCACCTTTGGGTTACGCACTTTTATGGTACAGGAGGCACTAAGGCAATCTCAGCGTTTTTCAGAGCCCATTTTAATACAGGCTTTATGCGACTGCCAGGAGACGGATATCAAAATCAAAACAGGTTTACTAACACAAGAGACAGGCGTAGAACTATTAATCATAAAATATGCAAGAACTTAAAACCGTGGGGCTCTGCCCCTTGACCCCGCTGGGGGCCAGCCCCCAGTTGCTCCGCAAACGGCTGAACGGTGTCCACAGGACACCAGCCGCCCCCCGCCACTTTGAAAAGTGGACAAACTTTAAAATTTTTCCTTGCCTTTTGGCTTTTCTCTTGCATTTTTGCATTTTTTTGCGTAGGGGCGGATAGAATCCGCCCGCAATCGCTGAAATTGTGGGCAGATAACAATTCAAAAACGGGACGAATATGGAATTCGCCCCGTTTTTATTCTACGCCAAATTTTCAGGTCCAAAGCTATTAGGCAATAGCTCCGCTAAGCTATGCTGAGTAAATCCATCCGCCCCTGCCACCAAAATAGTAAAGGTTTCAGGGTCGCAAAACTCTCGCATAACTTGCCTACAAACTCCGCATGGAAATGCTTGTTGTATTGTGCCATCTTTCTGCCAACCTGCAATGGCTATCTTGCTAAATTTTCGCTCTCCACAGGCGACAGCCGTGCTAAAGGCTGTTCTTTCGGCACAAATACTGGGTGTATACGAGGCGTTCTCTACATTTACCCCCGTATAAACCTTACCCTCTTGATTCAAGAGTGCCGCCCCCACCAAAAAACCTGAATAAGGTGCATATGCACTCTCTCGAATCTCCACTGCTTTCTCCACTAAATCTTTATCACTCATATTCCACCTCTAAAAACCCCAACCCAAGCCCCAAAACAAATTTTAAAGTTTGTCCAGAGACAGTCCAGTGAACTGTCGAGTTTTAAAGTGGCGGGGTGTGGGGTATGACAAAAAATCCCCACGGTCTCATCTTTTGATTTTGAATTGTTCTACTAGCTTTTGTAGAGCGTTGGCTTGGCTGGTTAGTTCGTCCACTATGAATACGTTTGTGCCTACTACGTCGGAGTTGTCCTTAGTTGTTTGGTTCATATGCTCCATGTTCTGTAGAATTGTGTTGATTTCTTCAGCTTGATCGTTGGATGCCTCCGTTATGTTCGCTATGTTGTCTGTCATGTTAGTTGTAAATTCCACAATGGAACGGAGTGCGGCAGCTGTATTCTCGGTAACAGTAACGCCTGTGTCCACTCGTTCAAGCGACTTTGCAATTAAATCAGAAGTCTCCTTGGCAGCGTTTGCACTCCTGCCCGCCAAATTACGTACCTCTTCAGCAACCACCGCAAACCCCTTGCCATGTTCGCCTGCCCGTGCCGCCTCAACAGAAGCGTTCAGGGCGAGCAAATTGGTCTGGAACGCTATATCCTCGGTTATCTTTACCACGCGAGCAATCTCCGAGGACGAAACCTTGATTTCTTCCATCGCTGTGGACATATCATTCATTGCCGTGTTGCCCGTTTCGGCAGCATTTTGTACCTTTATCGAAAGCTCGTTGGTGGTCTGTGCCACTTCGGCGTTCGCCTTGATTTTTTCAGTCAACCTGGAAACAGTATCCGACATTGCATCAATGGTCGAAACCTGACTTTCAAAGTTGTTTTTAAGCTCCTGTGTAGAGCTTGCAATCTGTCCCGTAAAGGTCTCAACCTGCGTTGAAGAGGACTGGATTTCCCCAATCAAGGCACTTATAGAGGAGGACAGCGTTTCGATAGAAGATTTTATCGCTACAAAATCGCCAATGTACTCTCGGTCAATCTCAATATCAAAATCCTTGTTTGCCAATTTTTGCAAGACAGCTGTTACCTCGTCAACATAGGATTTTATGGTGGAGGCGGAGTCCACGAGTGCAGTGTTGATTTTGGCATACGCTTCCATTGCAGGGCGAGTATCTTCGTCGAATGGCTCGGGTACGTAAGTGAAATCCAAAACACCCTGCACAAGTCCACGCCGCAAGATGCGTTCGATATCCATCGCCTCGAAATCCTGATAGTCGTTCACTTTTATCGCAATTTCACGAGCTTTTACAATGTCGGTAACATCGTAAGGAGCGATTAGGAAAGAGACGATTTGATCCGAACTATTTTTAAGGGGCATTATGTTCTGCTCCATGATGACTTCGCCCGCCTTGGGGGTCTGCATGGCAATGGTATTTTTAACCATTCTGCCCGTTCTTTCCACTTCGCCTATGTTTCTGTCGAGTTCACGGCCTTCATCAGGAGGCATGACATCCAACAGGACTTTCCCAAGCATTTTATCAGGCTGGTAGCCCTGCTCCTGGATTACAAAGGTGTTTAGGAAAGCGAATTTATGCTCGGTATCCACAACCACGATAGGGTAGGGGATGGCATTTAGAACAGCAATGATTTTATCGATAATCCTGTTTGTTTTGGCGATAAAGGTTTGGAAATCGCCCTTTGCCTCGGTCTCATCGCCGCGCACATACAAATGACCCTTATCTACCTCGGCACTCACTTCTGCCAATTCGCCAAAGATTCTCTTGATGGTGTCGATTAGCCGATAGACATCTCGTGTCAAAGCACCAATCTCATCGTTTGAGATTTTGGGGTTGACGTTTACGTTCAGGTCGCCGTTTGAGACATCTCTTACCAGCCTTTTAAGTTTTAGAATCGGTGCGAACCTAAGCAGGACAAAGATGGAGCCGCCAGTGGTGGAGATGATAAGCAGTGCTGTGGTGATTAGCCCTAGATTGTGGAAGACTCCTACGGCTGCGAGCGAGGCATCAATGTTCACTCGCAAAACCTCTATCGCCATGGCAACCTCTCGTTGTGTTTCATCAGGGTAAAGATATAGATGTTCGGTCAGCAACATATAGATTTCCTCGTAATTGCCGATTGCAGCCCCAGCATTCCCCGCTGCCATTTCCGAAAATACGACGTTTGATATAGCTATAACAATGGAAAGCACAATGATGATTTTGATAATAGTTGAAATGTTCATGTAAATCGAGTAGTAATTTTTCCGATTACCTTACTACCCATCCTCCTTTAATTTTAGTATATTTTTTATGAACACGCAGGTGCGAATCGCAACACACAAGCGTAAATTGCGAACATATCCGCCACAACCCATCGAATATATCGCCACAACCCTATTTTTTATCAACGCTCGTATATTTGATATTAATTTCACACCTTGAATAAGTATACAACACATTTCAAAATAAATCAAACGGTATTTGAAAATTTTTTGAGATTCCAAAAAAGATTGAATTTACGGGGTTTTTGCCTGTTTTTGCCTATTTTTGCAAGGGGATGGCTTTTTTACCTTGCAAAACTTTGAGTTAGTATATTTTCAGCCGAACCCCTCTCTATATCATGGGCAAGGATAAGCTCAGATAGTATAATTTGTTTAGCGATTGTCATCATCTTTTTTTCAGCGGTAGAAAGACCTCGTGCCCGCTCGCGTTCACGCAAATTGCGAAATACAAGTATCACTTCTTCCAGCTTGCCCGATTTTATCTTTACCATGTTCTCTTTATAGCGTTTTGCCCAGTTATCAGACATATCTACAGGCAGTGCACATACAGCACTAATTATATCCTCAATCTTCTCTTTTGAGTAAATTTCACGTATTCCCATGTCCTCCGCTTTAAATACGCTAATCATTATCTTCAAGTCGCCGATAGGTATACGCAAAACATAATACAGCTGTCGAACACCGTTCAGATCCTTCTCTTCTAAATCCTCTATTATTCCTGCCCCATATAAAGGATATACGATTTTATCACCTTTGCTGAACATAATTTTTCCTCTCCGCAACTCTTTATACACATATTATATCACAATTACGCAAAAAAAGAAACCCTCAGGTTAAAACCGTGGGGCTTTTTTGTCATACCCCACATCTGGCACAAGACCGTCTTGCCGTTGGGGTGCACCCTCAGACCCGCTCGTTTTGCATTTTTTGTTATGTTGGCACATTTATTTGGAGAGATTTGTTGTTTTGTAAAATGTTTTTTAAAGCCCCTCATACTGCCACTCCGGCTTCTTGTGAAAAAACACTGTAACAGCCCGTTTTGCACAACGATTGACACAGCGATAACACATCGTGCAATTCCCCCGATGTCCAATCTGCCCATTTTCCCGCTCCAAATTCTTCATCGGGCATATTTCCACGCATAGTCCGCAACCATTACAATCCTCGTCAATCTGAACGCCGTGCTTGGCTTTGTACTCCATCGTGCCGTCAACCGCAACAGCACTCCTGCTGTCGCCCTGCCACGGATTGCCCTGCACCTTGCCCAATATCTTGGCGAATCCCGAAAATCCACGCCGCCTAATAAGCCCATTTTTGATATTTTGGCAAACCTTTTCCAACTTCTTCTCCGCCTTTTTTAGTCGAACGGCTACGTTTTTTGTCCTGCCCAAAAGTGCGAAATTACAGACATTATTCGGCATGAAAAAATGCTCTGCATAAATGACATTAACGGGTTTCGGGAACAAATCGCACAAAACCCTCGCTCCGTCGCCTGAAAAACACAGCTGCGTTACCAAAATTATCAACTTTTTATCCGCAAAACTCGCCAAATTAGCGGCCACAAACTGCCGCATTATCAGCGGCACTCTTGAGCCGTAAATCGGATAACAAATTGCTATCGTGTCGTGTTTCGCCATTTCAGCCGCAAAATCCACGTCCGCCTCGATCGACAGGCAAACCGCACCCATTTTCTCGCTAAATGATTCTGCTATATACGCCGTGTTGCCCGTTCCCGAAAAATACAATGTCAACATTTCAGCCTCCAACATAAAAACCCGACTATCTATCTCGTGCAATGCCCATTTTATTCGTATCGACACCTTGCATATACAATTATAGCATAATATCGTAGCAAGGCAAAGCAGCAAGCCCATTGGGTAAATTTTAATTTGAAAAATTTTCTCGATGGAAATTTGAATTTTGGCAAAAATGTGGTATAATATTGGCAAAAGGAGCGAAAACCATGCAAAACGTAGATACACATCACAACTTCGACAAGGTTTTTAAGGAGAGCTTGGAGTTGTTTTTGGGTGGAAAATTGGATTTTTTCGATGTCATGTTGGACGGCGTTATCACGCAAATATTAGCCACCGAATTTACAGAAACGGCTACTAAAAAGGCTTTTGCGGACTTGG